>CAYLIX010000060.1:0-8268 GCA_964383775.1 uncultured Planctomycetia bacterium | reverse complement strand
AGATAAATGTCAGGGCTATCCTGGAAATTGTGAGTTTATTGGGTAGATTCATACTCTCTCCCCTACTAAGTCGTATTCAAGGGTGTCGGTTATCTTGACCTTTACGAAATCACCGCACTTAAGGCCTTGGCCTTTTACAAAGACCTGTCCATCTACACTCGGGGCATCAAATTCAGTCCTTGCTAGATAGAGCCCCTCTTCCTTGTTCTTTTCATCTATCATAACTTCTAGTCTTTGTCCTAAGAATGATCTGTTATAGTCGAGTGAAATATTCTTCTGGAGCTTCATCACCTCATCCAGGCGTTCAGCCTTAATCTTATCTGGCACTTGGCCTTTAAAACGTGATGAGCGGCTTCCTTCTTCATTGGAATATGCAAAGGCACCAAGCCTCTCAAATCTTGTCTTCTTTATGAATGATAATAGTTCCTTAAAATCTTTGTCACTCTCTCCAGGAAATCCTACAAGGACTGTGCTCCTTATTGCTATTCCAGGAATGGTGTGTCTTATCCTCGCAATAAGTGTGTGAATCTCTTTTGAAGTCGTTTTCCTCGACATCTTCTTTAAGATACTGTCACTTATATGCTGAATAGGTAGATCGAGATACTTTACAATGTGTTCCTCATGCTTCATTACATCTATAAGATCATCAGTAATATGAGCTGGATGTGCATAGAGTAACCTTATCCATCTTGCTTTTTTAAGTCCTGCTATTGCTCTTAGAAGCTCTGCTATCCTTGGTCTTTTGTATAGATCATAGCCATAGTGTGTTGTATCCTGACCAATGATATTTAATTCTGATGTCTTTGGTAGAGCCTCTACTTCCCTTAAGATAGAGTCAAGCTCCCTTGACCTTAAAGGTCCCCTTAAGGTTGGTATTATGCAGTAAGCGCATCTATTGCTGCAGCCTTCCTGGATCTTTATGTATCGATAGTGCAGAGGTGTTATAAAGTCTCTCTTGAATGTATCATCATAGATAAAGCTAGGCTTGTGTGATACAGCATACTTCTTCTTTGTGGTAATATCTTTTATAATTTCTGCTATCTTGGGTACTTCATCTGTACCTATAAAACCATCTATCTCTTTTAAGTCCAGTTTTAGTTTCTTCTTATATCGCTGCGGTAAGCATCCAGCTACAATGATCTGCTTGATCTTACTTCTCTTTTTGAGGTCTATGGCTGCAAGGATAGTATCTATTGATTCGTCTGTGGCGTCCTTAACAAATGCGCAGGTATTTAAGATGGCTATATCAGATCCATCTATTGATTCTGTGATCTCGTGTCCGTCGGCTTTTAGAATCCCCAGCATCACCTCAGAATCTACTAGGTTTCTTGGACAGCCAAGACTTATAATACCTATCTTTGCCATTGGGGTATTGGGAGGTGTCACTTCTTCTCTATATGAAGGCCTTTATGATCTACGACGAGCTTCTTTATTCGGCCACGGCCTGGTGAAGAGAGTTTTATATCATTCAATGTAAAGTCGAGTGCTTCTGCCCTACCTACCCAGAGCTCAAATGACTCATCTGCAGTCCATGACTCTTCGGAGCCCTTAGGCAGTGTATGCTCAAATATTATCTTACCATCAGACTTTACCCTGAGCCACGCCTGGTCATTAGTTATTATACCGAGAGTAAGCGTCTCACCCATTGGTATGGGTAATGATAAACCCGGCTTTTGGGTTGTATCCACAGCTGCAACTTGGGCCTTAGGTAGTGCGCTTCCTAGATTCTTAAATACACCTATTAGTCTAGCCCCTGCATGACCTATGATAAATATCACAAATACCACTGCCAATAAAGCAGTAAGGGGTAATATAGACCTTTTGAATCGATCCTTTATGAGTATCTGTGGAGTATTAATACGTGTGGGCTCTTTAATTATGGGTTCCTCAGCTATCTTAGGAAGGACCTTGCTGACATTGATATCAACGCCCAGATAATCCGCATACTTTCTTAAGAAACCTTTTATATATACCTCACCAATATCGAGTGAGTCATTCTTCTCAAGCGCATCTATAACCCTGGGGTGTATGCGCAAGTTTTTATATATATCATCTATTGCGAGATTTCGTGCTTCTCTCGCTTTGATAAGCCTGCTTCCTATGGACTCTTGTTTTTTCATACAGGTTCTGCTTCCTCTTCTCTTGCCTCTTCCTTAATCTCGCTTATTAGAATCTCTCGCGGTTTTGAGCCTGCATATGGGCCTACTATGCCTTCATCTTCCATGGTATCTATGAGCCTGGCTGCCCTTGTATAACCTAGTCCTAGTCTACGCTGAAGCATTGAGACGGATGCCTGTTTTGTGGTCATGACGACCTTTACGGCCTCGTCATATACCTCGTCCTTTTCAAAGGTCTTGAACTTTGCCTTCTTCTCTTCCTGAACAATATCTATATTATATTCAGGGGTGCGCTGGTTCTTGATAAATTTCACAATCCTCTCTATCTCTGCATCAGAGACGAGGCTGCCCTGTGCCCTTATAGGCTTTGAATTACCAGGCTCTACATAGAGCATGTCACCTTTTCCCAGGAGCTTATCTGCGCCATTCATATCGAGCACTGTGCGGCTATCTACCTTGGATGCGACCTTGAATGATATCCTTGACGGGAAGTTTGCCTTTATTACACCTGTTATAACATCTACAGACGGCCTCTGTGTGGCGAGTATAATATGTATACCAACTGCCCTTGATAACTGTGCAAGGCGTGTTATTGCATTCTCTATATCCTGCGCAGCCACTACCATGAGGTCTGCCAATTCATCTATGATTACGATTATGTATGGGATCTTACTACTTCCCTGCTTTTCCATCTTTGCATTATAGATATCTATATTCCTGGCAGCTACCCCAGCTAAGAGCTTGTACCTGGACTCCATCTCACTTACTATCCAATTTAATGCAGCTGATACTTTTTTATGGTCAGTTACTACTGGGCAGAGAAGGTGCGGGATATTATTATAGATGGATAGTTCCACCATCTTTGGGTCTACCATGAGGAACTTTACTTCATCCGGAGTTGCATTGAATAGTATGCTCGCTATAATACTATTCACGCAGACTGTCTTTCCGGATCCAGTAGCACCTGCTATTAAAAGATGCGGCATATCAGAGAGGTCTGCTATTACTGCATGGCCTGATATATCCTTGCCCAATGCCATGGCGAGTTTGGAGGAAGCAGCATCCTGGTAACTCTTGGTCTCTAGTACTTCTCGTAAATATACCATTGCACTCTTGGTATTTGGTACTTCTACTCCTATAGTACCCTTTCCTGGTATGGGGGCTACTATCCTTACTGACTGCGCCTTCATGGCAAGGGCTATATTGTCGCCTAGGGATGCTATACGACTCACCTTTATGCCTGGTGCCGGCTCCAACTCATAACGCGTTATTACAGGCCCCTGCTCTATCTTTACCACCTTTACCTCAAGCCCAAAATCACTCAGTGTCTCCTCTAGGGTATGAGCACTTGTATCAAAATCCTCTTTCATGCTCCGCTCGCTTATAGGCGGTGGTGAGCTCAAGAGATCGAGCTGCGGCAAGGTATATGGTTTGACTTCTTCTTTTGTGCCCGATTCTAATCTCTGTGAAGAGAGGACTGGCTTCTTCTTAGGTGTCTCACGTTGTGGAGGCTTATATGGTATTACTGTCTTTTCAGGGCGCAGGCTCTTCTTCTTCGGCTCCTGGGGCTTAGGTGTTGCCTTTACTGCTGCCTGTGATACTACAGGCTTTAATGCAGGTTTTGGTTTGGTAATTGCTTTTGTGCGGCGCGCCCTTCTCTCTGGTAGAGATATCTTAAGGCTTTTTACTTTAATATAAAGAGAATATAGTAATGGTGACAAGAGAAATTCTGTAGCCAGGATGAGTGAAAGCACTATAAGGGAAGTTATAATAACGTATGAGCCTATGATACCAAAGTATCTCATAAGTAGGCTTGATACTCCTAACCCTACTATTCCGCCACTAGAGAACCTTGCTACAGAGTCGTATCGGTATATAATGCTAAAGAGTGAGCTTACCATAGTAATAAGTATCACTCCTCCGAGGACCTTAAGATAGAATTTTTGAGGTATATTGCCGGTAAATCTTGCGATAGACCAGAGCAAGAGAACAATGGGTATTACAAAACCTGCCTTACCTATAGCAAAGGCCAATGCCCCTGCAAGGTATGCGCCCACTACTCCTGCAAAGTTATTGATCGGTGTGTTTGGATTGGATGTATAAAAGCTAAGATCCTGAGGATCAAAACTAATGAGGCTTATAAAGGCAATCACTCCCAGTGCTAGGAGTAGTACCGCCCATATCTCATTTATTCTCTCTTCCTTCATATATCACCTGTTTAGAATAGATATATTGTTAAGAGCCCTAAGCCAATGCAATATAGAGCTAAAATATGAAACCGTGATCTAGTAAGCAGTGCATACAGGATCTTTAATGCAAAGATTCCAAAACCTGCACTTGCAACAATCGCAATAAAGATCTCTATATTAAATGCGTCCGCATTCATTGATGCGCCATCTTTGAAGCAATATAAGAATGCGAGTATGGCTGCTGGCACAAATAGCAAAAATGAAAACCTATACGCCTCTTCTTTCTTGAGCCCTGCATAAGTACCAGTTATGATAGTTATGCCGCTACGTGATATCCCGGGAAAGAGCGCAAGAGATTGGGCAAGCCCTATTAAAACTCCTCTGGGCATATTAAGCAAAGCCGTCTCTCTATTTCTACGCAGCCTCAAATGGCCAAAGAACAGGATTATACCGTTTATTACTAGAGACCAACCTACTATACCAGGATCTTCAAAGAATGGCTGCAGCCTATCTGCAAAGAGAAGTCCAAAGACAAATATAGGCAATGTAGCAGCAAGTGTAATAGCGCCTCTTCTTCTCTCTGTTGTAAAGAGGGCTATTAGATCCTTTCTGAAAAATATGATTACTGCAATGAGCGTACCAGCATGCAGCGCTATATTAAATGCCATGTTTGGCGCGGCCATACCAATGATGCGCGGTAATATTACGAGATGGCCGGAAGAGCTTACAGGGATAAACTCTGTAAGGCCCTGCACTGCACTCCAGATGAAAACCCTTAAAAGATCCATTATGCCTATATGCCGGTATGGCCAAACCCGCCTGAAGACCTTACAGTCTCATCGAGCTCGCCTGTTATTGCTATTTCGGCGCGCGCAACCTGCTTAAATACCATCTGCGCAATCCTGTCGCCGCGCCTTATTGTAAAATCTTCCTTACCAAGATTGATCATTATGATCTGCAAAAGACCCCTATAGTCTGAGTCTATGGTGCCCGGTGTATTTACGAGGCTTATACCATGCTTTAATGCCAGGCCGCTCCTTGGTCGAATTTGCGCCTCATATCCAGCAGGTATTGATAGATATATGCCGCTCGATACGAGCTTGATCTGGCCCGGGGCTATTGTTAGATCAGCCTCTACATCTGCATATAAATCCATGCCGCTTGAACCTTCCGTTGCATAGCTAGGAAGCGGCAAATCTTCACAGCCGGCTCTCTTCTTAACGTCTACCCTTATATGGTCTCTTTGGCCTGCGTGGTCTATCATTCTCTTTCTTCTGCTCTTCCTCTGTCAAATGCAGTTTCTTACTCAGGCTTATCTTTCCTCTATCGCCCAATTCCTTTACCCTTACCTGGAATTCATCTCCCAGCTTCACCACAGTATTAATATCCTTTACAAATGTATCGGATATCTCTGAGATATGCAGAAGCCCTTCTTTTCCGGGCATTATTTCACATACAGCCCCAAAGTCCAGGATCTTCTTGACCTTGGCATCATAGATCTTGCCTACTACAGCATCCTCTGTTATGCCCTTTACCATCTCGACTGCCTTATCAGATGAAGCTGTATCTGTAGCTCCTACGCGTACTGTGCCATCATCATCAATATCTACGGTAGCACCCGTCTCTGCAGTGATCCTCTTTATCATCTTGCCGCCAGGGCCTATGAGCTCACCGATCTTCTCCGGTTTTATCTTTAAGGTCACTATCTTTGGTGCATATTCTGATATCGCCTCTTTCGGTGCAGAGATAGCACTCTTCATAATATCTAGTATCTTAAACCGCGCATCCTTTGCCTGAGCGAGTATCTTCTTTGTAAGGGCGAGTGATATGCCTTCTACTTTTAAGTCCATCTGTATGGCTGTAATGCCGGCACTGGTACCTGCCACTTTAAAGTCCATATCGCCGAAGTGATCCTCAGCACCATTAAGGTCAGTCAATACTATCTCCTTGTTTCCTTCTTTCACAAGGCCCATTGCTATGCCAGCTACAGGCGCCTCTATCGGCACGCCTGCATCCATGAGCGAAAGTGTACCTGCACAGACCGTAGCCATACTCGATGAGCCATTGGATTCCAATATATCGGATACGAGCCTTATCGTGTATGGAAACTTATCTGCTGTAGGCAACATACGCTTGATGGCCTTCTCTGCTAATGCACCATGGCCTATCTCTCTACGGCCAGGCCCTCTCATAGGCCTTACTTCTCCTACGCTAAATGGTGGGAAGTTATAATGCAGCATAAAGCTCTTATATGTCTGGCCATGAAGACCATCTATCATCTGTTCATCATCGCCTGTACCCAGGGTAGTTACGCAAAGGCTCTGTGTCTGCCCCCTTGTAAAGAGGCCTGAACCATGCGTCCTAGGCAGTATACCTGTTTCGCAGGATATCTCTCGCAGATCCTCAAACCCTCTGCCATCCATGCGCTTATTCTTATTTATAACGAGCTCTCTTATGCGTTGTCTATCCAGCTCATCAAGGGCCTTGGCAATATCCTTCTGTGTATATGGTCCATCTTTTGTAACTAGCTTCTCAACGAGTTCCTTTGTAAGAAGCATAAACCCTGCCTGCCTATCTTCCTTCTTCTCTTCGGCATTAATCTTATTCAGTTTATCCTTTGAGAGCTTCTCTACTTCAGCCAAGAGCTTAGGATCCATGAGCTTAAACTCAGGGGTAAGCTTCTCTTTGCCACACTCTTTAGCTACCTGTTCTATAAGATCTATGACCTTTTGTAATTCCTTATGACCAAAAGTGATCGCCTTATGTACAGTCTCCTCATCGAGCTGGGCAGTATTTCCTTCTAACATCAGTATATTTTCGCGGTTACCTGTAACGACTATGTTTGTATCAGACTCCTCGAGCTGCGAAGATGTAGGATTTACTACAAATTCATTATTTACCCTGCCTACTCGTACAGCACCTATGGGTCCTTTAAACTGTATATTCGATATTGTCAATACACATGAAGCACCAGCCATTGCCAGCATATCAGAGTCATTCTGACCATCTGAAGATAATACCATGGCAATTACCTGCACTTCATTGACAAATCCCTTTGGGAAGAGCGGCCTTATGGGCCTGTCTATTAGCCGCGAAGTCAGTATCTCCTTCTCCGTAGGCCTACCCTCTCGTTTGAAGAATCCACCAGGTATCTTGCCTGCAGAGTAAGTCTTCTCCTGATACTCTACTGTTAAGGGAAAGAAGTCTATCCCTTCTCTAGGCGTCTTTGAAGCTGCACATGTAACGAGCACCACTGTATTGCCCAGTTGAACTGTACAGGAACCTGCTGCCTGTTTCGCATATTTACCTGTCTCTATAATAAGGGCGGAATCGCCCAGTTTAGTCTCAAATCTACTCATTATTTACCTACTTTCGTATGTCTAGTCGTTTTATGAGCTCCTGATACCTTTTGGCATCCAATCGCCTTAAATAGTCCAAAAGCCGCCTTCTCTTATTGACCAATTTAAGGAGCCCCTGTCTTGAATGGTGGTCCTTCTTATGGGTCTTAAAATGGGTCGTCAGGTCGTTAATCCTCTCGGTGAGGAGGGCTATCTGGACATCGCAGGAACCCGTATCTTCCTTATGTGTCTTGTAATCACCTATCAGTTTTGTCTTTGTATCCTTCTGCAACTTCGTCTCCTTTCATACATTATTGTTAATATTGTGCGGTTATTATATCATAATACATTATTAATGTAAACACTTCTTTGCAAGGGTTATATCTCGGGCTATTCTCGCCCTTAGTTGGTCTTTGTCCTTAAAATGGGCCTCTTTTCTTAGTTTCCTGCTTATCTTTTCTCTCTCTTTTTCTATAGCTTCTTCAGGAACATATTTCATCTTGGCGATATCTTCTCTTACAGAAATAGAAATGAGGCTGTCTAAGGATATTTCTTCTTTTAGAGCTTCCAGAGATACATCATAACAACTCAACACTGTTTTCAGCATCAGATACTGTTTTTTTG
>CAYLIX010000059.1:0-8300 GCA_964383775.1 uncultured Planctomycetia bacterium | reverse complement strand
GGTAGATAATGTCAAGTAAGAAGATATTAATCGTGGATGATGAAAGAGACCTGGTAGAGACCCTCACCTTTAGGCTTGAGGCCAATGACTATCAGGTAATATCTGCAAATGATGGCCAGGAAGGGCTTGATAAAGCAAAGAGAGAGCAACCCGACCTTATCATACTCGATCTCATCCTCCCTAAGATGGATGGCTACAAGGTCTGCGGCCTGTTAAAGAGTGATGCGCGTTATAATAAGATCCCTATTATAATGTTTACTGCAAGGGCCCAAGAGTCTGACATGAAGATGGGCGAAGAGGTTGGTGCAGATGCGTATGTTACAAAACCCTTTGAACCGCAAACGCTTCTCGGCAAGATTGCGGAATTATTGAAGAGCTGATTATGACTAAGAGGCTTAGAAAAGCATTGGGGGAGAGCCTTGTAGATGATGGCATCATAACCCCTGCTCAGCTTAAAGAGGCGAAGGAAGAAGAGAGGCGCACTGGCCTCCGCCTAAGGATGATATTAGTCAAAAAGGGGCTGATAGCCGAAGAAGATCTAGTCTCATTCTTAAGTAACAAATTGGGTGTGCCCAGGATTGAACTTGCAAATTATCTGATAGATCCAAAGATACTGGAGCTCGTTCCTGAATCCCTCGCAAGAAGACACCTCCTTATTCCAGTCTTAAAGATCGGAAACCGTCTTACCTGTGCCATGGTTGACCCCTGGAACATATTTGCAATAGATGAAGTGAGGATGAAGACAAACCTTATCGTAGAGCCTGCGTGCGCCACAGAATCGGAGATTAATAGGGCCTTGAATGAACACTATGGCGCAAGGGGCACTATGGAGGATGTGATAAATACTATCGACAAAGAGAAGGTTACGATAAGCGAAGAGGAGCAAGACGATTTAAAGAAGCTCGAAAATATTGGTGAGGAGCCGGTAGTTGTAAAACTAGTTAATCTCATTATTATGAAGGCTGTCAGTGAAGGCGCCAGCGATATACACATAGAGCCGGAAGAGACCCTTTTAAAGACAAGATTTTGCGTGGATGGTGTGCTCCATGAAGTTACTTCCCCACCTAAACATCTACAGTCTGCCATTATATCCAGGATAAAGATAATGTCTAATATGGACATAGCTGAGAGGCGGGTACCTCAGGATGGAAGATTCAATATAAAGGCAGGGGGTAAGGCAATAGATGTCAGGGCATCTTCAGTGCCCACCATATATGGCGAGAATATAGTCCTTCGCCTCCTCGATATATCGAGTACCCTGCTTACGCTTAAGGAGATAGGCATCTCCAAGGATATACTTACAGATTATACCAAGATAATAAAGAAGCCGCATGGTATAGTGCTCGTTACAGGCCCTACAGGCAGCGGCAAGACGACCACGCTCTATGCATCTCTTGAGAAGGTAAACAGCGTAGAGAAGAATATCATCACTGTAGAGGACCCTGTGGAGTATAGATTATCAGGCATCAGGCAGATCCAGGTAAATCCCAAGGTAGATCTTACATTTGCCAATGGCCTGCGTTCGATCCTGAGACAGGATCCGGATATTATAATGGTCGGTGAAATACGAGATCATGAGACTATGGAGATAGCTGTGCAGGCAGCCCTTACAGGCCATCTCGTCTTTTCGACCCTCCATACAAATGATGCGCCTGGTGCCATAATGAGGATGGCTGATATGGGATCAGAACCATTTCTCATCTCATCAGCCCTTACTGGCGTCCTGGCGCAGAGGCTTGTCAGGAAGATCTGCAATAATTGCAAAGAAGAGTATACGCCTACAGATGAGGCGCTTAAGAATATAGGTTTACTGGATAAGAAGATAAAATTTTATAGAGGCAAGGGGTGTTCCAAATGCATGGAGACGGGATATAAGGGCAGGATCGGCATATTTGAATTGATGATCATTAATGAAGATATACGCAATGCCATTCTGGCTAAGGCGCCCATTGACCAGATCAGGCGCATAGCAAAAGAGTCCGGCATGGTGAACCTGCTGCATAATGGTATTGATAAGATCCGCGAAGGGCTTACTACAGCCGAAGAAGTACTGCGCGTTACTCAGGAGGAGTAATGGCTGCTTATACATACAAGGCAAGGGATGAATCGGGTAAGCTTGTCAAAGGTACCATGGAGGCAGAGACAAAAGAAGCGCTTATTGATAAGCTTCGTAAGATGGGGTACATGACGACCGATGTAAGAGAATCGACCGGCGAGTTGAAGCTAGAATCATTCTTCAGTAAATTCCAGCGTGTACCTGCCCAGGATATGATCATGTTCAATGTCCAGCTTGCTAATATGATAAATGCAGGTATCACTATCTTGAGCAGCCTCGCCACACTAGACAGGCAGAGCCAGAATAAGGTATTAAAGGATGCTATCGGCGTAATAAGAAGGGACGTAGAGGCAGGAGATAGCTTCTCTGAAGCGGTCGCAAAACACCCGGGCATATTTTCAAAGCTCTTCATGAATATGATAAGGGCAGGAGAGGCGAGTGGAAAACTGGACGTCGTTCTTACAAAGTATGCACAGTATTATGAATATCAGACTGACTTAAGGGAGAAGATCAAGGGCGCTTTATTCTATCCATCGATACTCCTGGTCTCTGGTATATTGGTGACCTTATTCATAGTCACTTTTATTATACCTGAGTTTGTCCGCATATTTACAATCAGCGGCATATCACTCCCGGTGCCTACCATGATACTTTATAATGTAGGCCTGGGTATCAAGAAATTCTGGTATTTGGGATTCTTGAGTTTGATCGGTATTATCTTTGCAATAAGGTCTTATGCGAAGTCGGATAAAGGAAGGCTCAAGTTTGACAGGTTGAGGCTCGATCTTCCAATCATAGGGCCTATATGCCGAAAGTCGAGTATATCGAGATTTGCCAGGACACTCGGTACTCTCGTTACAAGCGGCGTACCAATACTGGAGTCATTGGGTATAGTAAAGGAGATCGTTGGCAATGAAGTCCTGGCCAGGGTGATTGGCAATGTACGCCGTTCAGTAGAAGGCGGGCAGAGTATAGCCGAGCCCCTGAAGATAAGCCAGGAATTTCCTATGGATATAATACAGATGATCTCAGTAGGAGAAGAGTCCGGAAGCCTGGACCTTATGCTCGAGAAGATCTCGGATTTTTATAATATGTCTCTTGGGTATACGATTAAGAGGCTGACTACTATCATAGAGCCGCTCTTTCTTGCAATAATGGGATTGATGGTCGGCTTTATTATGGCATCGATTTTACTGCCTATATTTGATATGGTTAGATTATTGAGATGATAATATACTTATAGTGTTTTAGAAAGGGGGAGAGATGTTTAAGAAGGGTTTTACATTAATAGAGTTATTGATAGTGATCGCTGTAATATCCATCCTGATTGGCATAGCCTTACCGCGCTTCAGGGGTATGCAGGAGGAGGGCTGGACTGCTCAGGCAAAAGGGGAGCTTCGTACGCTTCAGACTGCAGTGGAGAGTTTTTATATCCACAATACGAATTCCTATCCCGGCGGTCTCGCTACCTTGACGGATGAGACACCACTGATAATAGGCACCCTTCCTACAGACCCATTTAACCCAGGAAACAACTATGGTTATGATGAGTCTGCCAATGGAAGTTATTACGTTGTATATTCTGCGGGACCTGGTGGTAATGGTAGTGCAAGTATCAGTGATGCGGGCGTAGTTACAGAAACAAATGGTGCCAGCTGCATATATGCATCTAATGGTGGACGAGATACGCAGCCATGACAAAGGGCTTTAGCCTTTTGGAGATACTCGCGACCATTATCGTCTTTACTATTGGTATCATTGCATTGTCGCATGCCTTTAGTGTGGGTATCTTTGCTTTTACTGATTTTGAGAATGTTGACCTGGCATTGAATATTGCCCAGGCCAAGATGGAAGATGTCTTCTATGATCTAAAGAATACAGACTTAGAATCCCTAAACGAAGGCAATTATGAAACTGCTAATAGCGGGACAGACCCTGATTTTTCAAGCTTTGATGTAGCAGTTGCCTTAACCGACCAGACACACCCCCACCAGGAACTCTTCATGGTTGATGTAACAGTTACATGGGATGCTAGGGGCCCCGCAACAGAGACGAGCCTAACCTTGACGACACTGGTGGCAGATCTGGACCTATGATGAAGAAACGAGGAATGACACTGATAGAGGTTGTAATCGTTGTTGTGTTATTTGCTGTATTGACCATAGTTACAGTATATGTATTTCGCGCGATACTTCTGGCATGGTCAAGCAACGAGACGAGGGTTGGTGTTGATATAGTCGTAGACAGGGGCATTGAAGAGATGGTGCGTGATATAAGGGAGGCGCAAGAGATCCAGTCCACAGCAGACCGCGACGAAGTGCGTCTTACGCAGAACGGAGCGGATTACTATATATACTATCTTTATCATGAAGACGATACCTATGGCCCGCCGCCTGTTTTTGATGAAGATTATTATGAATTAAAGAAGGCGGATTTAACCGGAGATATAAACGGCACCTTTACATATGGAGATGGCAAAATTATAGTGAGCGACGTAGTACCACCGGGTTCCGGAAGCAATCCAAAGACCGATATATCTATGGATGCCAACAGCCTCGTTACTATAATATTAAAGATGGAGCGGGAAGCCGAGACTATCACTTCAAAGACACAGGTAAGGCCGAGAAATCTATGAAGAATAAAAGAGGCATAATATTATTATTCGTCTTTATCATTATGGTGACGCTGACAGCCATCACCGTCTATTTTCTATACATAACGTCCAATCGCCTAAGAAATGCAGCCTATGACGTGCAGAGTACAAAGGCATTATGGCTTGCAGAGGCAGGCTTACAAAAGTACATGTACTACCTTAAAGTCGGTACTTATGATGTAGATGATCATCCATCTATCAATGAGAATTTGGGAGAAGGCAGTTATTCAGTGCCGGCCCCTGCATATGACGCAGATACCTTTACTTATTCATTTGCATCTACAGGAGATGTCGGTGTAATCGATAGAGTCATTACACAGACTGTCAGCGCTCCGGCAGAGGCCATAGAGAGGGCTATACATGCTGACGGTGCGCACCTTAAATTTGACGGTTCTACAGGGACGATAACCGGCAACGTGAGTTGTTTCGTCTCTGTCTTGAATGAAGAGGGCATGACGATTACCGGTACTATAACTGAAGGGGATGAACAGGATAAGATAAGTCCTACAATTGAATTGACATCCTATGAGACGAGGGCAACGGCTCTCGGTCAGGTCGCTGCAAATAAGACCTTTGAGAGTGGTAATACTTACAATGATGTTTGGTATATTACCAGTAGCGCTACAATAGAGAGTGATGTCATAATAGCAGGAAGTATAATATGTGAAAAGGCCATTGCATTTGACGGGAAGGCTGACGATGTGCTTATAGATCCGAATCTCGATGCAGATCTTAATGGCCTGAATTACCCTGCGCTCTATGCCGGCACGAGTATTACGAGTACAGATACTGGAAGCCCATCGAAAAGGATCGGGTTGCAGAATAGCAGTATAAACGGTCTTGTCATGGCAGATAGCAATATCACCTTTAACTATCTCAAGGATATGAGTGGCGCAGGCCTTGCAGGCAGTAATACCGAAGGATATCAAAGAGGATTTACCGGTACGATAATAGCCATTAATAATATTGAGATGAGTGATTCTATAAATGATTTTAATGTTACCTATAACGCAGACATCTTTGCCCCAATGCCCCCTGGTTTTGGTTTTACAGGGGGTGCTGTGATTACTCCGCAGAAGGATTGGAATGAATCATGAAGAACCTTTTGAAATTATTTAAGAAGGACTATATATTAGGACTGGATATCGGTACCTCCTCGATAAAGTATGCCCAGTTTGCTGGCAGGGATGGCGGGCTCTATCTTGTAAGGTCCGGCCTGGTAGAATTTGCAAGAGGTAGCAGAGAGGGCAGTGAAGAGGATATTGAAGGGGCCCTGAATAAAGTCCTGAATAGTATAAATATAAGTAAGTCCAAAGTTGTTCTGGTAATAGACTGCCCAAAGACATGCGCAAAGGCCGTAACCACGCCATATATGCCAAGAGAGGAATTAGCCAGCGCAGTAGAATTGACTGCAAAGAACTATTTTCCATTTCCTGTTAAAGGATCTCTGCTCGACTTTGAGATACTCGGCGATTTTACTGAAGATGCAATAAGAAAATATTCGCTTTTAGTAGCGACCTCCCCCAGAGAGACCGTGGCAAAGTATATCTATTTTTTAAGTAAGGCCAATATAAGGCCTGTGGCTATAATCCCTACCTCCCTTGGGATCCAAAAGCTGATGGAGCACTCTCGCATTAAAGAGGATGAGGTCAGGGCCATAGTAGATATAGGGCAGCGCTTTACAGAACTTATGATATTTAAAGGAGCAAGACTCCTCTTTACACGTAAACTACCAGTGGCGGGTATGGACTTTACCAAGGCGATGACCGGTGTGCTCGTCTCTGACAGAGGTAAGACCGAACTTTCCATGGACGAAGCGGAGAATATAAAGAGAGAAGTCGGTATACCTCCTGAAGGGCAATCCCGGATCGTCAATGATAAGATATCTACTCTGCAGATACTCTTTATGGTAAGGCCCCTGGCAGAGCAACTGGCCGGAGAGATAGATAGATCCTTTGATTATTACAGGGAGGAATCGGGCAGCGGCAAGATAGATTCAGTAATGCTCTTTGGCGGGGGTTCAGCGCTTAAAGGGCTGGCAGAGTTTCTCTCAAGTGAATTAAGCCTGCCAGTGAAGACTGGAGACCCGCTGGATAATATTAAGCTTAAATCTGGTGCAATATTCAATAAAGAGATAACCAATCAGCTTGCACCGGTAGTGGGTGCTGCATTGAGCATGGGCAAAGGTTTAAGTCTAGTTCCCCGTGAAATAAGAGAGGGCAGAAAGCTATTTATTAAACGCGCCATTATGCAGGCCATTGCTGTCGGCCTCATATTTGCGTCGGCACTTTTATATATAGGGATGAGGATAAAGATCAGTAGCTTAAATAAACGCATTGTAGTAGCAAAACTGGAGTTTTCAAGCCTGGGTAATCAACTCGTCCTTGCAGAGACACAGCATCTGGCAAATACGAGATTAGCGAATGAGCCATATTGGGATGATATCTTTAAGGAGCTTAGTAATATTATTCCGGATAGGATATTCCTTACACAAGTTAACATGTCAGATCAACTCATAAGTATGCGGGGAGTCGTCAGTTCAGAGACGAGACAGCAGATCCTGTCCAATTTTATACTTATACTGGAAGAGGGCATATTCAAGGATGTAAAATTGGTCACTACCAAAGAGATATCGGATGATTCCAATATGTTTGAATTGAAGTGCTGGATCGACTAAGAAGAGGGTAGTTATATGGATATCGACAAAAAGACTTATCTCAAGATAATAGCGATAACAATAGCAGTCGGCTTTATTGGGATCAATATATTTATATATACCCCGCTTGTAAGAGAGCTTAAGATGAAATATGTCGAAGTCAAAAGGTGTGAAATGGATGTGCTCGATGCGCATAACCTGATTATGCGGTTAAATCAGGCAGAGACGGATAGGGCCTTTCTGGCCGAGAAGGATCTCTCCTTTGCAATAGAGGAGCTAACGAGTGAGGGGAAAGCAAGGGGCGTAAGATTTATCTCTATTACGCCGAAAGAAGCGCAGAAGAAGAGAGAGGCCCAGTATGAAGTCCTTCCTATAGTGATAGAGATAGAGTCGACGCATGATCAATTGGGTGAGTTTTTAGGCGTCTTAGATGAGCTTAAGAAGAGCCTCGTTACAATAAGACGTTTTACCGTGAATAGACGTAGTCACGATGATTCAACGGTCTTGAGGACGGATCTCATGATATATGTCTATCTATTAGCCTCCAGGTGAGCAGAATGCAGGATAAGAAGAAACTAATATTAATAATATTGTCTATAGGGGCTGTGGCAAGCCTATCATACGGCATCCTTACGCCATCTGCGCTTAATCGCAGGTTATCGACTGAGGAGGTCATACTCAAGGAGGTCGGTGTTATACCATCAATATCCGGCATTGGGTTAAAGAGATCTGCAAAGAGAACAAGATATGATGATTGGGGTAGAGACCCATTTGAATTGCCTATAGTTCGTGCAGCCCTAGAGAAGGCAGCCACACTTACATTAAACTGCATAATATGGGATAGAGCAAATCCTACGGCAATAATAGATGACAGGATAGTATCTCCTGGGGATAAGATCGGTAAAAATACTATTCTGAAGATCACCCCCAGAAAA
>CAYLIX010000058.1:0-8512 GCA_964383775.1 uncultured Planctomycetia bacterium | reverse complement strand
TCTATAGAGAGAAGGACAAGGCCCTGGATCTGGCAAGGGTCAAGAGCAAGAATCTTACGGATCTTTCCGATCAATACAGGAATATGGCTTCATATCTGGGTTATGTAAATGGCGTCGTAGACAAACAGATAGAACAGCTTAGAACGAGAAAAGAGGCCTGGGGGTCTTGGGCCCTGACACTCATGGAATTGAGGACCCACATGCCCAGAAAATTATGGCTCTACGGCCTTGAGACTAAAGAAGGAAAGCTATATATAGAGGGCGGATCTTTTAATGAAGATGCAATAGCAGATTTTATGATAAATATGAGGAGCTCTCCTACGTTTGCTAATGTGCAGTTTGATTATACAAAGAAGACGACTATAGGAGCGGCAAAGGTTATAAACTTTAAAGTTAACTGTTCTTATGATACAAGGATGGTAGTCCAATGAAAGAAGCAAAAAGCGGATTTTCATTTAAGATGACGCTTGGAAGCAGGGAGAAGATCATGTTGATGACGCTTCTCCTGGCGCTCTTATGCGTCGTGTACTATCGCGTGTTCTTCATAAAAAGCGCAAGGGAACTCAAGGACGTTATTGATGAGATCGAATATACCACGGAAAAGATCGAAAAGATCGAGGCGGGTTACCCTGATGTAGCAAAAGAGAAAGCAGAAGTAGATAGGCTAAAATCAGAGTACAACTCACTTTCGAAGACCCTGGTGGGTTTTGAGTCTGAATTGTTGGATGAGACTGAGATACCGGAGCTATTGAATACTATAATGAAGGAGGCTTCTGTATCTGGTGTAGCATTCGATTCGGCAAAACCCGAGGAAGAAGAGTACATAACTGCCAGTGGTGAGGTAAAGAAGCTTGAGGAGATCTTAGCTGAAGAGAAGAAGAGCGCAAAGAAGAAGGAGATAGAGCCTACTGCAGAGACAGAAGAGATGGCTATAGATGAGGCAGAGACGCTCTATAAAATACTCCCCATCAGCATAAACTTTAAGTCCTCTTTTAATCAGGCTATCTCTTATATAAGGAAGGTGGAGGATATATCATCATATCTGCAGGTATCAAAACTCAGGATGCTCATAGATCAGCAGAAAGGCACTAATCCGGAAGTAAATATGATTACCTCTATATTATTAGGAAGAGGTAAGGGCGGTAGTATAGAAGAATTGGAAGAAGCCAAGGCATCGCTTAAGGAGATGGAACGCCTCATGGAGGTGAATCCGTTCAAGGTAGAGGGCATGCCTCTGGAAAAGGGAGAGCTTAGAGATGTTACTCTCGGAGGTATTATAAAGAGGAGAAATCAGCCCTATGCAATGCTGAATGATAGTCTCTATACCATTGGCGACCTATTCCAGGGTAAAGAGATCGTTAAGATAGATGATTCAGAAGTAACCCTTGAAGGAGAGGGTAAAGTATACCAACTTTCCATATCAATAGGATTAGGAGGAGAGGAATAATATTATGAAAAAATACATTCTATTATTAGCTGGTGCAATGCTTGTAGTCTTTAGTCTGTTTGTAACGAGCGCATGGACTGAGGCTGTAGATGAAGACGACGCTGCTGTGGCGGTATACGGCAGTTTGGAGGAGAAGCTTGCGCAGAATCTCTCCATCTCTTTTACAAAGGCCGATTTAAAAGGGGTGCTTAGCCTCTTGGCAAGGACCTATGACCTTAATATCCTTGTCGGTGAAGAGATCAAAGGTTCGGTCAATATCTCGCTTAAAGACGTTACCCTGGAAAAGGCCCTTCAATCCATACTGGAACTCAATGACTATTCTTATACAATAGAGGGTGGGATAATAAAGGTAGCGGAGGTCGAGGAAGAGGTGGTCACTGAGCTTCTAAACGTGAATTTTATGGATCTTACATTGGCCACTGAAGTCCTGCAGAAATTCTTAAGCGAGGACGCCTCAATCAAGATCAATGATAAGACCAACCAGATAATCGTTACGGATTCAGCGGCAAAGATCGAGAAGGCCACTACCTTCTTAAAGAAGGTAGATTTGCCTCCAAGACAGATTATGATAGAGGCAAAGCTTGTAGATATAACACATACAGATTTAGATAACCTGGGTATAACCTGGGCAGGAACAGATCTATATCTTAGAATGCCGGAAAAATGGTTTGGTGAACATATGAAAGGACAGCCGCATAGTGAACTCTCTACTTTTACCCAGACCCTGGCTGGCACATCTTCTGATCTTGACGGCGATCAGCTCGTATTCGGGATTACAAGGGGAAATGCATCCTTAACAGCCACCATAGATGCCCTTGTGCAGAAACGTATGGCAAAGGTATTGGCCAGCCCTACTATTACCACTATAAATAATGTAGAGGCCAGGATAAATATAGGTGAAAAGTATCCTATTCGTGAACAGACCCAGACAACCACAGGTACGCTGGAGACGACCCGGTTTGTGGATGTAGGTATTACGCTTAAAGTCACACCTAAAATCACTGAGGATGGATATGTCCAGATCACTATCCATCCGGAAGTATCTTCCGTTTCGTCAGACCTGGACGCAGGCCCAAGAATAACGACCAGGGAAGCAGATTCAACCGTTATTCTCAAGGATAGACAGACTGTGATAATGGCAGGGCTTATAAAGGAAGAAGAGACCTTTTACCGCACAAAAATTCCCATACTTGGATATCTGCCTTTTATTGGCAATCTCTTCTCATCACGGCATAAGACATTTGAACAGAAGGAGCTTGTAATATTACTTACTCCGTATATACTGCCTTCTGGCACTAACAAGCCCTTTGTAACAAGGTCATACCAGCAGGGGGTAAGCATAGACTTAGATGCAAATCTCATATACAACATGGCGACGGATCTCGTAAAAGGTACAAGCCTGAAATCCAGCAAAAAGACCGAGACGGCGAGATTCTATGAAGCGGCTATGGGATATAGAAAGATATCCGACCGTTTCCCATTGCACGAGCTTGCGGATGACGGACTTTATGACGCGGCCAAGCTCTATTATTATGAGCTCAAGGATTATGCCAATGCAAGAGAGGTACTGGATGCCCTGATGACTAATTATCCTTATAGTGAGCACATCAAGAAGGCACGGGCAATATTGAAGAGATTGAAATCGAAGAGACGTTTCGAATCAAAGAAGGTTATACAATAGGAAATTAAATATGCCTACTTTTGTATACAAAGCAAGAGATAAATCCGGCATGCCGGTAACTGGTGAAGTCGAGACTGTTAATAAGCAAGAGGTAGCATACAGTCTAAAGGCGCTTGGCTATAATGTAATAAGTATAGAGCAGCAGCATGGTATTAAGGTATTCCTTGCCAAGACTATCCTTAATAAGTTCAAGAAGATAAACCATGAAGAGGTCATCACTGCCATAAGACAGCTTGCAGCTATGATACATTCCGGCCTTACGATCCTGGATGCAATAAACAGTTTAAGGGAACAGACCAAGAATCTGGTCCTTCGTAAGGTATGGACCGACATGGTCGATGATATAAAAGGCGGAAAGAGCGTATCTGAAGCCTTTGAGAAGTACCCCACTATATTTACGCCATTCTGCGTAAGCATGATAAAGGTGGGAGAGACGGCCGGTATATTGGACCAGGTATTGAATAGGGTAGCGGCTATCGGACTTGAAGAGCTCTCTATTAAGAACAGGCTAAGGAGCGCTATGGTATATCCTGTGCTCTTGGTCTGTCTATCTTTAGTTATTATCATATTTATCTTAACGGCCATATTGCCGAAATTCGTCTCCATTTTTGAGGAATCAGGCGCAACGCTTCCAATACCTACCTTATTGCTTCTTGGCGCGAGCGGGCTTTTAAGGTCATACTGGTATCTTTGTATTGCCGGTGTTATATTGTTTTCGATGGGGATTATGCGTTTTTCACGCAGTGAACGAGGCAGATATTATCTGGACAGTAAGATACTAAAGATTCCCGTTTTGGGGGACCTGATACTTAAACTATCTCTTACAAGGCTATTTAGGACGCTTGGTGAGATGACAAAGAGCGGTATACCTGTAATATATGCTCTTCAGATAGTCCAGGGTGTTATAGATAATGTAGTCATAAAGAGGCTCCTTCAGCATATAAGGGATGCCGTATCTAGCGGGGCATCGCTGACCGCTTCTATAAAGGTAAGCGGCCTCTTTCCTTCTATGGTTGTCCAGATGATAAATGCCGGAGAGAAAACGGGATCGCTGGATGATATGTTTAGTCAGATAGGCGAGTATTACGATAAAGAGACGAATCTAACGATCCATACCCTCACCTCACTTGTAGAGCCGCTCCTTTTGCTATTTATGGGCGGCATGGTAGGCTTTTTGGCGTTGTCTGTACTTTTACCGATCTTTAACTTAGTCAGGGTACTGAGAAGATAAATAGGAGGTATATATGAATAGAAATTCTGGTTTTACTATGATAGAGCTGCTGATCGTTATAAGCATAATAGCTATATTAGCGGCAGCTGTCATACCCAATTTTATCGGTTTTGATATGGAAGCGCGGGTATCTGCCTCAAAATCCAACCTTGATACTATGCGTACAAGGGTAACGCTATTCCGGGCTAAAGAGGGAAGATACCCGGACGCGCTGGATGAGCTTGTTACCAATACATACATGGATGCAGGGGCAAAGAAGGCGTATCTCAATAAGATACCTAAAGAGATGATATCATCAAAGGAAGGTTCTAAGAAGATCATTGATCAGCCCTCAACAGAACCGCTGTCAGGTAAAGGCGGCTGGGTATACTTCACGGATACGGCAGAGATTATCGTGAACATTACTGAACCATTAGATAAAAAGTGGGGCGAATACGAAGGTGATATCCCTAGTTCGTGGTAAAGGTGTCGCCCTGATAGCCACTCTAATCGTTCTATTTTTTCTTACAACGCTAGCTGCATCTATCACGGCGCTCGTTTATTCAAGGCTCAGCGATATAACCCTCCAGGTGGATTCGTACAAGGCCTTATGCCTGGCAGAGGGTGGCATGAGCCAGGCCTTATATGAAATGCAGACAGGCGTTGACAGGGATGCAAACGGAATAGGCAATATCTCTCCTACACTTCTGGGCCAGGGAGTCTTCCGGGCCCACAATAATCCAGATGGTCAATCTATCATATCTATCGGCATAGTAAACGATGTAAGAAAGGTGGTATTCGTAAAGTATGGTAATCTCTAAAAGAGATAACAGGAATAAGGGATTTACTTTTATAGAGATACTTCTTACGCTGCTTATCTTCTCCATATGTTTTTTGCCTCTTATGAGAATGTTTACTGTCTGTATGGCCCAGATAGCATATATAGATGATATGAGGATAGCGCTGGATCTTGCTCGTGAGGAAGTAGAGAAGGTGCGTAACCTGGCCCTTACCGATGAACAGATCAAGAATATGAGAAATGTAGCCAGCCCTCCCATCTATATGAATAATAAGATATGGCGCACACTTCGCGTAGTAAATCAGACCGATTCCCCTCTGGAATTTTATGTATACGTTTATAGGGGGGATACCTTGGGCGATCCCCTGATATTTGTAGCCACAATAGTAAATAAGGGTTAGAGGCTTATGAGACGTAAAGGCTTCACAATGGTGGAACTTTTAGTAGCGACGGCTGTAACAGCCATATTGGGGGGCGCTATAGTAGCAGTCTTAAAAGTCGGTTTTGACTGTTGGCTCTATTCTACTCAAAAGCTTGCATTACAGAAGTCTACCAATGCGCTCATGGTTTCCCTTGTAGATGGCGGCTATGACTCTGATGGCGTACGGGATCTGGTTGAACTTAAGAATGCCACCCCGACCTCTATAACCTTTGTTAACCTGTGGCACGATACTTCACATAGGCCTGATCCACTTGGCAATAAAGAGCAGAAGTTTACATTAAACAGGCAATTTAAAGTAGGTTCCTCTGTGCCTATGGGGCAGATAAAACGTTTTGGGGAAGAAGAGTGGGAGACCCTGCCAGTTAAGTTTTATTATGGCGAGGGGACAGACCCCCAGAAGATGGACGATGTTGTACAGTTTTTAGATACCATACCGCTAAATGCCCAGATGAGGATAATATTTACGCCGGATTCTGAGGTACATCCCAATGCGCAGAGACAGCTTTTCTGGGATACTGTGTCTGAAAAGGTGTATGAGACGTACAATGGCATATCAAAAGACCTGACTTCAAGGGATGAGGCTACTAAGGTACGCAATCTTACCTTTATATATTATAATAACTTGAACGAACCGATTAAGATTAATAGCGGGTCTTTAACTGTGAATGAACTAAAGAGGGTAACGGGGGTCAAGGTCTATCTATTTACTACGAGAGGGGATGAGTGGCAGGAGACGACTACTTACACAAATATACGGAATGTAAGCACTATCGGCATCTCTATACATGCTGGTGTGGAAGTGCCAATACTTACAAGTGATAAGATAAAGGCATTCTCTCTGGGTAACTTTTTCGGCGGCGGGACCAAGGATAATACCATTATACTCCTGACAAAACCATCACTCGGAAAGAGCTGGAGAATAAAGCTGAAGATTTCAAAGACTGAGGGAGACAGCATGAAGGTAGACTACTTCCAGATGGAGTACCCGCCTGGCAATACAGTGGCCTCATCATATAATGGCCCTGAGTTCCATGAGGATGAATTTATTAACCTGATGGCGCTTGACCGTACTGGAAGGTATGATTATGATGATGATACCAATATAGATGATTTTGTGAATGTCTTACAGGGGCCGGTAATACTCAAAGTGGAACGTTGCGATTTCAGCGGCGCGCAACTCTTTTTAAGACCATAAGCATAAAAAAATAAAGGAGGAGGAGATGGCAAGAAGGCTATTGGCGATTGTGTTGGTAATGGTGCTATCATTCGTATGGATTACACCTTCGTATGGCCAGAATGTGGTAAAGAAGCTGGGCAGGGGAGTTGCGAATATTGCAACCTGTTTTCTTGAAGTACCTATACAGATAATGAAAGAGACGAGAGAAGAGGGAGATATTCAGGGTCTCTTTGTTGGGGGTGCTAAGGGAATGTTCAATATGGTTGGCAGGCTCTTTACAGGAGTATATGAAACCGTTACATTTTTAGTTCCTATCCCTGCAGACTACGCGCCTATCTTTGAACCAGAGTTTGTATATGAAGGAGAAGCAGCAGCCTTCTAAATGGACTTTAACGTAGATAACCGTACAGAAGCGCTATTGATTGAGAGAGCCAAGCGCGGTGATAGAGAAGCCTTTACCGCACTGGTAAGACTGTACGAGCAGAAGATATTCAGATTATCTATGAGGATGCTTGGGAACTATGATGACGCTGCAGATATTACACAAGATGTATTTCTTCAGGCATATAAGCATATAGCACATTTTAAGGGCAGGGCAAGCTTTTATACGTGGCTCTACAGGGTTGCTGTAAATAGCTGCTATAGGTTTTACAAAAAGCGGGATAGAAGACCTTTACTGGATCGGCCTGAGCATAGGGATGAGGATGACCAGAGATCCCTATATGATAGGACTGCCTCTGATATCAATACACCCCTTCAGGAGCTTCAAAAGGAAGAAGAGCGTAAGCTGGTCCGTAAGGCCATAGATGAGCTCCCTAAGAAGCTATATGATGTAACGGTCTTAAGGGAGCTGGAAGAGATGGCCTACTCTGATATTGCAGAGGTTTTGCACCTATCAGAGGGGACTGTAATGTCTCGATTGCATAGGGCAAGGATCGCTCTTGTTAGCAATATGAAAAAGTTAGGTTTAGATAAAATTTGATTTTTTAGGGAATATTTTAGGCCCTTACGGTATCTAACTATATGGAGGCAACAAAAAGGGGTGAACCATATGAGATATTCGAAAGAAGATCTCAGTATGGTAAGCAAGAAGCTTGCCATGTTGAGGACTTCCACAGATAAGGGTTTAGAGTTCAGCGTAGACGTCGATAGTATATTTGAGGCGCCGCCAGAGAGAATTGAATCCGTATTTACTGCACCTGCCCTTAGATATGCGCTCTGCGTTATCCTGTCGGTCTTTATTATAGGTACGGCTGTAAAACATGTTTCCTTTATTCCAGCGGGGATGTCCCTCTATCCAGCATTGCGTATAGAGGAGGGCTCAGTAATTAATGTAGCATCTGGCAGGCAGACTACACTGGCCATGGAGGACTCATCCAAGCTATTTATCAGTGGACCTGCCTTGATGAGCGTTAAGAGAGGTTTTCAGAATAGGTTTACAGGGCGTACTACCTATTCCTTTGACCTTGCCCGCGGCCAATTGTTAGCAGAGATCCCGGAATCAGGCAACTGGAATGGGAGGATGATTGTAAACGCTGGTGAGTGCCGCATCGAAGCCAAGGGTACGATATTTGCCGTTACTTCTATTGGCGAATCGGTCACAGTGAGTGTATATAGAGGAGCAGTAGATCTATTGAACCAGGATTTAAGCCAATATAGGCGTGAGCTATTAACAGTTGGAATGCGGGCCCATATAACGAAGTCAGGCATATCCATGGAGCCGTTCTCAAGCTATGATACGAGTTCTGCGCTGAAT
>CAYLIX010000057.1:0-8573 GCA_964383775.1 uncultured Planctomycetia bacterium | reverse complement strand
CTTCTGGGATTGTAATTAGGGACATGTCTGGGATTGGCGTGAGAACCGTCCCTAAAAAACGAGGTAATATGGCGAAACCAATAAAGGCGATAATACTGGCAGCAGGTATGGGCACCAGGATGAAGTCACACATCCCAAAGGTGCTTCATCCTATCTTTAATAAGCCCATGATAGAACGCGTGCTGGATCAGGTAAGGGGCATTGGCATAGAAGAGATCACATGTGTCATAGGTCATAAATCCGACATAGTAAAGGATGCTGTAAAGGGCGTAAAGATTATAAAACAAGAGAAACCTTTAGGCAGTGCAGATGCCCTGAAACAAGCGCGAGCCTCTTTCAAGAATTACACAGGGGACCTGCTCGTTATGTACGGCGATATACCACTGGTAAAGAGAGAGACCCTGAAGGGGCTTGTGGATAAGCATCGACGAAATAAAGACTTTTGCACGCTTCTTTGCGCGCGTGCCGCTAATCCAATAGGCTATGGCAGGGTCGTGACAAACGACTCAGGCAGGGTCATAAAGATCGTCGAAGAGATAGAGGCCACGATCTTTGAGCAGGCCATAGAAGAGATAAATGTGGGTGCGTATTGTTTTAACGGCAGTAACCTATTTTCATTACTGGATAAGGTAAAGAGCAATAATAAGAAGAGTGAATTTTTCCTGACGGATATTATATCCATGGCGCATAAAAAGAATCTAAAGGTAATGCCATTTTTAACGGAAGACGAGAGCGAGGCATTGGGGGTAAACTCAAAGAAGGACCTTGCTGCAGCGGAGAAGATAATACGGATGCGTACTTTAGACCGCCTTATGAATGAAGGGGTTACGATAGTGGATCCAGAGACGGCTTATATAGATGAAGATGCTATCATAGGAAAAGATACTATTATCTACCCGAATACCATAATCGAAGGTGATGTAGAGATCGGAAAAAATTGCAAGATAGGCCCGTTTGCGAGAATAAGGCCAGGCAGTAAAATGAAGGACTCTGTAGAGATAGGCAATTTTGTAGAGATAGTTAGATCTACCATAGACAGACAGAGCCTGGTAAAGCACCATACTTACTTAGGCGATGCAGTCATAGGCAAGAATGTAAACATAGGCGCCGGTACCATTACAGCCAATTATGACGGTAAGGGTAAATATGTGACCAAGATAGATGACAATGCCTTTATAGGCAGCGGTACTATATTAATTGCGCCGGTAAGAGTGGGTAAGAATGCCACGACCGGGGCAGGTTCAGTAGTTACAAAAAATCATGATGTCCCGCCGGATAGCACAGTGGTGGGCATACCTGCGCGAATGAAAAATGGAAAGGATTAGACGATGAAGAACGGTGAGATGCTCATATTTTCAGGAAATGGCAATAGGGCCCTTGCAAAAGAGATCTGCGCTGATCTGAATGTAAATTTAAGCGAAGCCAAGGTAGACCGCTTCTCAGACGGTGAAACGCATGTAAAGATAAAGAGAGATGTCAGGGGGCGTGACGTCTTTATAGTGCAGCCTACAGCCCCTCCTGTAAATGATAATATCGTTGAGCTTCTGATACTTATAGATGCGCTGCGCCGCGCTTCAGCGCGCAGGATTACAGCAGTATTGCCATACTATGGTTATGCAAGGCAGGATCGCAAAGACCAGCCGCGCGTACCCATTACTGCAAAACTGGTGGCAAATATCATCACTACTGCCGGGGCAGACAGGGTCCTTACCATAGATCTACACGCAGGCCAGATACAGGGATTCTTTGATATCCCCCTGGATAACCTCTATGCAGTGAATGTATTTGTAGATTATTTTCTAAAGAAGAAGATCACAAAGACCGTTGTAGTCTCACCTGACGTAGGCGGCATAAAGATGGCCAGGGCCTATGCCAAGAGGCTGAAGGCAGAGCTTGCGATTGTAGACAAACGCAGGATAAACGATACCGATACCGAGGTCATGCACATAATGGGCGAGGTAGAGGGAAAGAATGCCATAATAGTGGATGATATTGTGGCAACGGCTGGTTCATTGGTAGAGGCTGCAGCCGCGCTCAAAAAACAGGGTGCAAAAGAGGTATATGCAGCCATTACTCACCCTATTCTTTCGGGACCTGCTATAGAGAGGATACAAAAGAGCGCAATAAAAGAGCTCGTTGTAACAAATACTATAGCGCAGGAGAAGAAGACCATCCAGAAGATCAAGGTCCTTTCAATAGCCGGGCTTTTGGGCGAGGCAATGAAGAGGATTCACGACGAGAGATCCATAAGTTCGCTATTTGATAAGGATTTTAAATTCTAAAAAGAGAGGAAGAGAAGATGGAACGCATAAAACTCAACGCCCACATGAGAGAAGAGAAGGGCACGAACAGGGTAAAGAAGATAAGAGAGAAGGGCCAGATCCCCGCAGTCTTATACAAGATGGGGGAACTTACGAAGAATATCAAGGTAGAGAAGAGGTCTCTCCATGATGTTCTTCATACAAAGGCGGGAGAGAACGTCATCATCGATTTAGTGATCGAAGATAAGATGAAGAAGGCGCGCCCGGTCATGATAAAGGAGATACAGTACCACCCCATAAAGGATACTGTGCTGCATGTAGACTTTAATGAGATATCTCTCACGAAAGAGATAAAGGTCAATGTGCCTATAGCCACAAAGGGTGAAGCAGATGCAGTAACAAAAGAAGGCGGCACTGTGGTGCATATAATGTGGGAGGTCGAAGTAGAGTGTCTACCTACCAATATCCCGGAAAAGATAGAGATCGACATATCTGAATTAAAGATAGGCGATGCTATTCACATTAAAGACCTGACAGTTGGCTCAGGTATCAAGATATTGAATGATCCGGAATTGACGGTCATAAGCGGAGAACCGCCGCATGTAGAAGCGCCTGCTGAAGAGGTACCTGCAGAAGACGCTGCAACGGAACCAGAGGTAATAACAAAGGGCAAGAAGGAAGAAGAGGGCGAAGGCGAAGCTGGAGCAGAACCTGCAAAGAAGGACGAGAAGAAGGAATAATGAAGATGGTAGTGGGCCTGGGTAATCCAGGCTTTCGATATAGAAAGACGCGCCACAACATCGGTTTTATGGTGCTGGATAAGCTCGCAGGACAATATCGCATAAGGATAAGAAAAAGGCTCTTTAATTCTTTATGCGGAAAGGGCAGGATAGCTGGTCAAGAAGCCCTTCTTGCAAAGCCACTCACCTATATGAACCTATCTGGCAGGGCAATATCTGAGATTATGGCCAAGGAGCATCTCGATTCAAAGGATCTTCTGATAATAATGGATGATATTGACCTGGATCTTGGGACAATAAGGCTAAGGCCCAGGGGTTCCTCCGGAGGGCATAAAGGGCTGGTATCTATAATAACAGAGCTTGGCGAGGAAAACTTCCCCCGCTTGAGAATAGGCATAGGCCCCAAGAAGAGTGATGGCCCATTAAGCGACTATGTATTGACGCCATTTAAAAGGTCTGAAAGAGAAGCCCTGGAAGAGTCGATAGAGAAGGGGGTTCTGGCTATTGAGGCATGGATCGAGCATGGCCCGGATAAGGCCATGAGTAAATTTAATTCAGCATAGCCAGGTTCTGGAAGTTGTAATAGCAGTTGAATATATGTTAATTATATGGTAGTATAGGAGGCACTATGAAGAGATATGAAGGGATGTTTATACTGAAGCCGGATATGTCCAAAGAGGCCAAAGAGACGGTTATAAAGTCTATCGAGGACACTATCACTAAGAATGGCGGCAAGGTAGAGGCTTGCAAGGAATGGGGAAGAAGACACCTGGCCTTTACAATAAAGAAGCACGTAGAAGGCGAGTATCACATCTGTGATTTTGAAGCCAAGGCAGAGAGCATAAAGCCTATACAGAATATTTACAAATTGAATGACGATATATTAAGAAGTATGATTATTGCAAAGGAGTAGGCAATGGCTAACTTAAACAAGGTCTTTATGATGGGCAACTTAACGAGGGATCCTGAGCTGAGATACATACCTAGCGGAGCTGCAGTAACGACCTTTACATTGGCTTCAAATAGGGTGTATAATACGCAGTCTGGTGAAAAGAAGAAAGACACATGCTTTATAAGGATCGTAGTCTGGGGTAAGATGGCAGAGGTATGCGGAGAGTACCTCTCAAAGGGTAGTCCCGCATTTGTAGAAGGCAGGCTGCAGAGCAGGTCCTGGGTAGGACAAGACGGACAAAAGAGAAACACCATAGAGGTTGTCGCAAACAACGTACAGTTTTTAAGGGGCAGGACGCAAGCGAGTGGCCAGGAGCCGCCCATGCCGGATACGCAATTTACACCGGAAGTAGCATATGAAGATGTAGACCAGAGCAAGAGCACAGCAGATAACGCTGCTCAAAAAACAGCACCAGAGGAGGCACCATTTTAAGATGATACAGAGAAAAAGAAAGACTACCAGAAGAAAGAAGACATTCATAAGAAAGAAGAAGAGATGCAGGTTCTGCCTCGATAAGACGAAGGCAATAGACTATAAAGAGTTGGACCGCCTCTCAAGGTTTATCACGGAGCGCGGGAAGATCCTCCCGAGCAGGATTTCAGGCAATTGCGCAGGACACCAGAGAATGCTGGCACGCGCCATAAGAAGGGCGCGCTCAATAGCGCTGATGCCGTACATTGCAAACTATCGATAAGGAGCGTTAAAGACGATGCAGGTTATATTGTTAAAAGATGTAGCAAAATTGGGCAACGCCGGAGAGATAGTGAAGGTGAAAGATGGATACGGCGCAAACTTTCTTATCCCGCAGCAGCTTGCCAAGAGGGTAAATAGAAAGAGCAAAAAATTTCTCAACGATGAAAAGAGAAAAGCAAATCTAAGGCTGAAGAAACAGAAGGATAAGGCCGAGGAATTTAAGAAGAAATTAGAGAATATCTCGTGCACCATCTCGATGTCTGCAGGCGAAGACGAGAAGCTGTACGGCAGCGTTACCGTACAGATGGTGAGTGACGCGTATAAACAGGAAGGCATAGAGATAGACAAGAAGCAGATTCAGATAAAAGAGCATATAGGTAAATTGGGAGTATATGCTGCTAATATAAAATTGCACCCTGAAGTAGTCGCGAGTGTAAAATTGTGGGTAGTAAAGAAGTAATCAACAATACATTTTTGCAGGATCTCCAGATAGATAAGACCCCGCCGCATAATCTGGAGGCAGAGACGGCAGTCCTGGGATCTATGATCATAGACAGGGATGCCGTAGCAAGTGCTATCCAGATATTGGATAATACCTCTTTCTACATAGAAGCAAACCAGAAGATATTTGATACGGTAGTAGACCTCTACGACAAGAATAAAGCCGTCGATATATTGACGCTTGTAGAGGCATTAAAGAGAGCTGGGCTGCTTGATAGGGTGGGAGGCTCGAGCTATATAGCAAACCTAGCCAGCGCCATACCTACGGCTGCCAATATTACACATTATGCCAAGATCGTAAAAGAGAAGTTTATACTACGCAGCCTCATATCCACATCCACAGGCATAATACAGGATTGTTATTCCCACAAAAAAGACGTCAATGAGCTCCTCGATAAGGCCGAAAAGATGGTCTTTGATATCACTTCCCGCAAGCACACAGAGACGAAGTCTATCCCGTTAAAGGAGATCATCAAGGATAGCATAGAGACGATAGATACGCTCTATCAGCGAAAAGAGAATGTAACTGGCTGCCCGACCGGTTTTCATGAGCTTGATGTTATGACTGCAGGACTGCAGAAGTCAGACCTCATAGTGATAGCCGGGCGTCCATCAATGGGTAAGAGCGCGCTGGCTGCTTCTATAGCAGAACACATAGGCACGGTGGAGAAGATACCAGTAGCATTCTTCAGCTTGGAAATGTCCAAAGAACAGCTTGTTCAGCGCATGCTCTGTTCGCACGCAAGAGTGAATGCGCATAAGGTGAGGACCGGGTTTTTATCGCAATCAGACTGGCCGAGGCTTACCAATGCCGCTGGCAAGTTATCAGAGGCGCCTATATATATAGATGATACGCCGGCCATAACTGCGCTGGAATTAAGGGCAAAGGCACGTAGATTAAAGTCCCGGCATGATATACAGCTTATAGTCGTAGACTACTTGCAGCTTATGCAGGGCCCTTCAAGATCTGAGAATAGGCAGCAAGAGATATCAGAGATGTCACGCTCATTAAAGGCGCTTGCAAGGGAACTCAGTGTACCAATCATATCCATAAGCCAGCTCTCGCGCGCAGTCGAACAGCGCGCAGACCACAGGCCGCAGCTCTCAGACTTGAGAGAGTCCGGCGCCATAGAGCAGGATGCAGATCTGGTATTATTACTTTTGAGAGAGGAGTATTATACTCCGACTGAAGAGAATAGAGGCGTTGCAGAGGTCATCATAGCAAAACAGCGAAATGGCCCCGTCGGCACCATCAAATTGGCATTCGTTGCTGAATATGCCAGATTTGAAAACATTTCCTACAGAGAGGAATGATATATGAGAAGGATAGTATCTCTACTCGCAATTTTTCTTATTATTTCTCTGTCTCTGTCGAGCGTATCATTATCCCAGGACGCTGAACCTAAAAAGATAAAGCTCATCAGGGTAAAAGAGAACAAGAGTGTAAGCACGGCCGTCATATTATCTAAGATAAAGAGCAAGAAGAATGAAATATTCAGCCAGGATCTTTTAAACGATGACTTAAAGAGGCTCTATAGCCTGGGATATTTTACGGATATATCCGTAGACGTGTCCGATTATGAAGATGGCGTGTCAATAAGCTTCATAGTGGAAGAGAAGCCTGTGATAAAGAGGATAAGCTTTAGCGGCGCAAAGAAGATAAGGATAGCGGAACTTACCAAAGAGATCTCTACCAAGGTAGGCATTATGCTGGATGAGAGCAAGCTTGCGCAGGATATAACGGTGCTAAAGAAATTTTATGAAAAGAAGGGCTTTCATCGCGTAAAGATAGATTATAGCACAATATTCGATAAGAAGATGAACACCGTGAATGTGACCATAGTGATCATAGAAGCGGCCCCTACCAAGATCAGGTATATATTCTGGGAAGGCAATGAACATTATCCCGATAAGCTGCTCCTTAAGGTAATAACCACAAGAGCAGATAGTCTCCTCACCTCCGGATATTTTAAAGAGGCGATATTTGAAGAAGACTTAGAGAAGGTGAAGGCCTATTATGGGAGAGAAGGATACCTGGATGTAGCGGTAGATAGCGAAGTCTTCTACTATGATGACGACAGGCACATGGATATCACGATAATAGTAGACGAAGGCAAGAAGTATCTTGTCGGCAACATCGCACTAAGCGGCAATGCGCTATTTAGTGAAGATGAAGTAAGGAATGTCCTGGAACTTACCAGAAATAAGGCCTTTAGCCAGGAGAGGATGGGCATGGATGGAGCGCATATCCAGGAGATATATTACAACAAGGGATATATCATGTGCCGCGTTCTGCCTACGCCGCTGGTAAACAATGAAACCGGCAGAATAGACATATCTTACGCAATAAATGAAGGCGATCTCATCTACGTAAATAGAGTGAATATAGTAGGTAATACTAAGACTAAGGATACGGTAATAAGGCGCGAGTTGAGGGCATATCCCGGAGAACCTTTTGATGGGTCCCAGATCAAGCGCTCCAAGGAGCGGCTCAATAATCTGGGCTACTTCGAAGATATATCCTTTGATACCATACCTACAAATGACCCTGTAAAGAGGGACCTTGTAGTAAATGTAAAAGAGACTAAGACGGGTGAATTCAGCTTTGGCGGCGGGTACAGCTCTATAGACAGGCTCATAGGGTTTGCCAGTGTTAATCAAAGAAACTTTGATATCACGAACTTTCCCACATTCACCGGCGGCGGACAGAACCTTTCATTACGTGGAGAGTTTGGTTTAGTCAGGTCCAATTATATGCTGAGCTGGACAGACCCATGGATCTTTGGGTTTCCATATTCATTCGGGTTCGATCTATACCGTACCACGCATGACAGGGAAAGGGCTGTAGGTTATGGCTGGGAAGAGGAGCGCTGGGGCGGTAATGCCAGGCTGGTTAAGGAGTTTACCGATTTCTTAAGGGCAGACCTTATCTAAAAGCTCGATCGCGTAAGGATATCTAATATTCCCGACGACGTTATCTTCGATATCCTCAGGGAAGAAGGAACCAATTACTTAAGCAGCCTTAGCGGGTATCTTACTTATGATAAGAGGGACAATGTATTTAATCCGAAGAAAGGATATTATATAAATGCAGGCGTGGAAGAGGCTGGAGGACCATTCTTCGGAGATTATGATTTTCTTAAATATAGTGGCACATCAAAGTATTACCTGACCTTTGCAGATAAGCTCGTTATGGAACTGAAGGCTCGCGGCGGCATGGTCACAGATTACGGTGACTCTGATCACGTGCCTATACACGCAAGATTTTATGCAGGTGGCGGCGGCTCCATAAGAGGGTACAGGGAACGAGGTGTTGGCCCGAAAGACGACAGCACACAGGATCCGATCGGTGGAGGGAGCGTGCTCATAGGCAATGCAGAACTTACAGCCCCCATCTATAAGGACATGATAAAGGGTGCCGTCTTT
>CAYLIX010000056.1:0-8760 GCA_964383775.1 uncultured Planctomycetia bacterium | reverse complement strand
AGTCGGCCGCTGCAGCTTTGGGCATCCTCTCTACACCGTTCAATTTTAAGGATCCTTCAAGATCCAGTTCAGGCCAGCGCTCATTCTTCTTCAGATTAAAATTGAGCCCCTTTGCTTTTATGTCATCCTTTGCCCGTTTGTAGTCCCTGCGGCTGATAAAGGCCCTCTTGATAACATCTGTAAATGTAGGTATCTTTGGACCCATCTCCAGTGTGTTTAAAGGTAATATATGCTCTTCTCTCGTGGGGTGATTGATCTCAAACTTAAGCTTATTTATAGCGACCCCGAGTTTATCGGCCTGCAGATCTTTTTCAGAGCTGCGTACCCTCATATTTGCTTCAGCAGCCAATAGGTCTCCCAGTTCAGAGGTACCCAGTTCATATTTTTCTTTATTTGTATTGAGAAACTGCACAGCCTCCTGGTGTATCTTAGACCTTATCTCCATGGATTCAAGCGCCACGACCACATCCCAGTAGGCCTTCTCAACATCTGCCAGGTCACCTTCTATTCTGTCGACGATCTCTTTTCGATAGTTCTTCACATCTATCCTTGCGATCCTGACAGCGCCCCAGTCATTCATACCGAAGAAGTTCTTCAAAAGTGGCTGTGTAAATTTCATCTCAAGCTCTGATTCATAATTGGGATTCATGATCGCAAAGGCAGAGTCTGAGCTGGAGCGCGTAGTCTGCCAATTGAGTGCAATATCTGTACCGGTAATGGTCTTTTTGGTAAAGCCTATGCCTGCGCCGCCAGTATGCGCAGAACTTCCCAGGATCGTGCTCGACTGTTCATTTCTGTCATAGTTGTAGTCTCCGGTAAGCGAGATCGCAGCATCAAATATCGACCTTGCGCTATCTACGTCTGTATCCTTTATAAGCCGGTCATAATGCGCGAGCTGTATGTCAAAGTTATTCACTATCGCCAAATTTAAGGCCTCATTAAGCGAGAGGTATATGCCGCCTTCATATGGCAGGTCATACTGGCCCTCCTCTGCAAAAGAGGTAGGTGTAGTCGTATATATAAATATAATACCTATTATCAGTGCGTTTCTAATGAGTCTCATCTCTCTCCCGTTCTTTATCCATGATAATGCATAGCTTCTTTATAATCTCAAGGTATCTCTTCCTCTCAACCGCAGTAAGCTTGGCAAAGAGCTCTATGATCATCTTGTGGCGTTGCTCCATAATGTCATCGATTATATCCCTTCCCTTCTTTGTAGTCTCGATATTTATTACTCTCCTGTCACTAGAGTCGGCAGACCTCTTTAAGAGATCTGCTTTTACCATACGGTCCACTATCCCTGTTGCTGCGCTCGTAGAGATGGATAGGATATTTGCCATATCTGACATCTTACAGCTCTTCTCCTGCCTTAATATACCGAGGATAAACATCTGGGACATAGTTATATCACCGCTTGCGAGTATCTTTGTCTGCTGTTTAGCAAATACCCTGAAGAACTTAGGCATAAGATGCATCATCTCTTTACCAAAGTCGTGTAGTTCTTGGTCCATTTGCTTAACCCTCCTAATAGTTGATGGTGTTAACTATTTATATAATAAATTATACACTATCTTGATTAAATAGTCAAGCCTGCTTTATAATCCTTAAAAAATTATTTAATTTTTCTTGACAAGAAAGAGCATCTTTAGTATAATCCCTATTAATATGATAAGATTTATAGGGTATACAACTACTTGGAGGTAATGTAGTTATGTTACGTCTATCCACTAAAGGACGATATGGAACAAGGGTAATGCTCGAACTTGCCTTGCATTATGGTAAGGGGCCAATGCTCTTAAAGAATATTGCAAAGAGACAGGATATATCCGAAGGATATTTGGAACATATAATGCCGCCCTTAAAGACAGCAGGCCTTATAAATTCAAGCCGTGGCGCGCATGGTGGATATACACTGGCAAAACCCCCTCAGGATATTACGCTCAAGGATATCATACTCACTATGGAGGGGTCACTTTCGCTCGTTGAGTGTGTTGATAATCATGAGGCATGCTCAAGGATATCTCATTGCGTTACCCGCGATATATGGAATGAGCTATCAGAGAAGATATCTGAGACCCTGCAAACAATTACATTAAATGACCTTGCCAAGAGGCAGATGGAGAAGACTGAATCGCCTCTGGCATACTATATATAGGAAAGGAAGGAACCTATGAAAGGAATAGCAGACGACATAACTAAACTTATAGGCAATACACCGCTCGTCAGGTTAAATGACCTGGGCGCAGGATCAGGAGCCAGGATCGTTGCAAAGCTTGAAAGCTTCAATCCTTTATCAAGCGTAAAAGACCGGATCGGCATATCCATGATAGAGGATGCTGAGGCCAAAGGACTGATCAAGAAAGACACTGTTATTATAGAGCCTACAAGCGGCAATACAGGTATAGCCCTTGCCTTTGTATGCGCGGCAAAGGGATATCGCCTTGTACTTACTATGCCGGATACCATGTCTGTTGAGCGCAGGCATCTTCTATCCATTTTAGGCGCAGAGCTCGTATTAACACCCGGTGCGGAAGGCATGCCTGGTGCCATCAAGAAGGCAGAAGATCTTAATAAAAAGACTCCAGATTCTTATATGCCGCAGCAATTCAATAACCCTTCTAATCCTGAAATACACAAAAAGACGACGGCAGAAGAGATATGGCGTGATACCGGCGGTGCAATTGATATGCTCATAAGCGGTGTAGGTACTGGCGGTACCATTACCGGCATAGCAGAGGTCATAAAGACAAAGAAGCCTTCATTCAAGGCTATAGCGGTTGAGCCGATAGATTCACCCGTACTCTCCGGCGGAAAACCCGGCCCGCACAAGATTCAGGGTATTGGCGCTGGATTTGTACCGCAGGTATTGAATAGAGATATAATAGACGAGATAATAAAGGTGAGCAATGAAGATGCGGGAAAGACCGCCAGAAGCCTTGCAAAAAAAGAAGGTATCTTAGCAGGCATATCGAGCGGCGCAGCAACATACGCTGCCATTGAAGTAGCAAAGAGGCCTGAAAATAAGGACAAATTGATCGTAGTGATACTGCCCGATACAGGAGAGAGATATCTATCCACCTGGGCATTTCAGTCATAGAACATATAAACAAAAAATAAAAGGAGGAAGTGATGGCAAAGACGATAGCCCAAATTAATGAAAAGATCAAGAGTGGTAAGGTTGTAGTCGCTACAGCGGAAGAGATTATCGATATAGTAGATAAGAAGGGCTTAAAGAAGGCTGCCCAGGAAGTGGATGTAGTCACAACCGGCACATTTGGCCCGATGTGTTCATCAGGTGCATACTTTAATATAGGCCATGCCAAGCCAAAGATAAAATTGGGCGGCGGCAAGGTAACGATAAATGATATCTCTGTCTATGCAGGCTTTGCAGCAGTGGATCTATATGTAGGGGCGACTGCTATGGCAGATGACGACCCGCGTAATAAAGTATATCCGGGTGAATTTAAGTATGGCGGCGCACATGTTATTGAGGATCTTGTAGCGGGCAAGGATCTGAAGCTCCTCGCTACAACCTATGGAACAGATTGCTATCCGGGTAAGAAACTCGAGACGCTTATAAATATCAAGGATCTGAATGAAGCGGTCCTATTCAACCCGAGAAACTGCTACCAAAATTACAACGTGGCCGTTAACTTATCCGGCAAGAATATATACACCTATATGGGGACTCTCAAGGCGAATGTAGGAAACGCCAATTATTGCTCTGCCGGGCAGTTATCACCGCTGTTAAACGACCCGCACTATAAGACCACGGGTGTCGGCACAAAGATCTTCTTGGGCGGCGGCGTAGGATATATTGCATGGCATGGCACACAGCATAATCCATCGGTAAAGCGAAAAGATAATGGAGTGCCACAGGCCCCAGCCGGAACAGTGGCTGTAATAGGAGACTTAAAGCAGATGTCTCCGAAATATCTGGTAGGTACTTCATTCCAGGGTTATGGCATCACGCTTACCGTAGGAATGGGCATACCTATTCCCGTACTGAATGAAGATATCTTAAAGTATACGACTGTAAAAGACGAAGAGCTCTATGCCCAGATAGTCGACTATAGCGAGGCATACCCACTGGCAAAGCCTGGTGAAAAGCTTGGCGAGGTAAACTATAAACAGCTCAAATCCGGCAAGATAACTGTAAAGGGCAAAGACGTACCAACAGCAAGCCTATCGAGTTATCCAAAGGCAGTGGCAATAGCCAAGGAGCTTAAGTCATGGATTGAGAAGGGTGACTTTACCCTGACTGAGCCGGTAGCGTATCTGCCCGGGGCAAATGACGGATACTCATTCAAACCTTTAAAACCCCGCCCCATCGAATAAAATTAGGGACGGTTCTCAGGCCAAACTTGGACCCGTCCCTAATTATAATCCCAGATCTGTCCCTTAAACAAACTATATAGGGGACATGTCTGGGATTGATTTTGGGGACACTTCTAGGATTACGTTCAGAACCGTCCCTATATCTACTGATCTACTGTATCTGGAAAAGTAGGGCAGGTTTTAACCTGCCCTACTTCTCCAGAACTGTTCCCTTTTTTTATATTATATCTGTACAGTCTCTTTGATGAGTGAATTCATGGCTATCTCTGCAGCCTTCTTACCAGAGACGAGCATGCCGCCGAATGTTGGGCCCATGCGCGGCAAACCATATATACTTGATACTGCCATGCCGGATGCAATGAGTCCCGGAAATACCTCTCCAGTCCTCTCACAGACTGCATCCTCTGAGCTTACTACATCCATTGCTCCACAGCCCTTTACATTCAAAAGCCCTCTCTTCTTCAGGGCTTCACACACATGCGCATCATGGCCTGTAGCATCTATCACTACCTTGCTCTCTAAGGATACTGGATCTACACATGTAATCGCCCTTGGTAAGGCGCCAACAGGTGTCCAGTTTACTACTACGCCTTCTACGCGTCCATTACGCAGCACTACATCATCGACCTTTGTCATATTTACGACCTTTACCCCTGCATCACATGCAGCTGCTATGAGCTTGGAACAGGCATGGGGTCCATCTGCTACAACGAGGCCATCCTCTATCTCTTTATAAGGTATGCTCAATTCATCGAGTATCTTCTCTGAAGGAGACCTGAATGTAACCTTGTTCATAAGGTATCCGCCTATCCAGAAACCACCACCCAGATAATTATTGGCCTCAAGGACCAATACCTTTACTTTATTCTTGGCAAGTTCTCTTGCGCATGTGAGGCCGCTCGGGCCAGCGCCGACTATCACTACATCACTGGTAATATAGTCTGAGAACTCCTTTGAAAACTCATCCACGATCGCCTTTGTGATCTTTGCTTCCGGGATATCTTTAAAGTACGCCATCTCTTCCTCCCTTTTTAATTTAGTATATCACCTGCGGCCTTTTTGTCAACGATTAAATAGCCGCCCTATAGAGCTTATGGAGCTTCTTAGTAAGGGTGCCTGGGCGGCCGGTCTTGATCTTTCTCTTGTCTATCTGCACGACCGGCATCACCTCCATGAGGGTATTGGTAAGAAAGACCTCTCTCGCTCTATTAATCTCATCAGGCGCAATCCTCCGTTCTACAGGCTCAAGACCTACCTCTTTTGCAAGGAGAAGAACGCTCTCCCTTGTAATGCCCGGCAATATACCGCTCTCTAAAGAGGGCGTTACAAGCTCCTTCTTCTTTATCATGAAGATGTTGCTTACAGCTGACTCTGCAACATATCCCCTGGTATTTAAAAGCAGCGCGTCCGTAGCGCCTTCTCTTTGAGCTTCTATACGCGCAATAATATTATTAAGGTAATTCAGACTCTTTACTCTGCTCAAGACAGACTTTTCATCTCTTCTCGTCTGTGATGTATATAAGGTTACACCTCTTTTGTAGAGTTTTTCAGGATAGGGCGTAAACTTCTTTACGATTACTACTATTCCATTACCTTCAGCAGTAGTAGCATCAAGTCCTACCCTGCCTTCTCCCCTGGTTATGGCAAGGCGTATATAGGCATCCTGGAGTCTGTTTAATTTAAGGAGTTTGTATATTACAAATTTTAGATACCTCTTCTCTTTGTGTATCGCCAGATCCATCAAATCTGCAGAATTATAGAGTCTATCCAGATGCCTTTCCAGTGCAAATACCTCACCTCTGTAACTGCGCATCGTCTCAAAGAGCCCATCGCCGTATAAGAATCCCCTGTCAAAGGCAGAGACTACAGCCTTGGCTTCATCCTTTATCTTTCCATTTACAAATATCTTCATAGCGCTACACTGCTCCTTGAGATCGTGCTGCATCCGAGAGAGTCTATCAAGGCCTTGGCCTTGTCAAGCGTCTCCTGGTACTCCATCTCAGGATCTGAATCCGTTACTATGCCGCCCCCTACCTGAAAATATGCGGTTCTTTCTTTTACTATAAAGGTGCGTATAACTATAGATGTATCCATGTTACCATTGAACCCTATATATCCAATGGCACCCGTATATACAGACCTCTTTGTGGGTTCGAGTTCATCTATGATCTCCATGGATCTTATCTTTGGCGCGCCTGTAATAGACCCTCCCGGGAAGGTGTGAGTAAGGCAATCTATTGCATCTATCCCCTTTCTTAGCGTACCGCTTACAGTAGAGACGAGATGAAATACAGTGGAGTATCTCTCTAATATTGCAAATTCTGTAGGCATGACAGATCCGTACTCGCATATCCTGCCTAAGTCATTTCTCTGGAGGTCGACTATCATTATATGTTCGGCCCGGTCCTTGGGGCTCTTTATGAGCTCTTCGGCTAACTCTTTATCCTGTACGCAATCAATGCCTCTGGGCCTTGTGCCTTTTATGGGACGCGTATGTATATTGCGCCCCCTCTTGCACAAAAACCTCTCCGGAGACGCGCTTATTATCTTCACATCCTCGCAGTCGAGATACGCAGCAAAGGGCGCCGGGTTTATGGATCGCAGCCTTTCATATAGAAGTCCCGGTGTAAGATCAATGCGTGATGAGAATCTTTGCGAAAGATTTACCTGGTATATGTCGCCTCTTGCTATGTACTCTTTTGCCTTCTTTATCGCATCCATATAATCATCTTTGTTAAAATTTGAAATGGTCTCTTTGCAGAATATATCTGCATCTATAGACTCCTTGGGTGCAATCGCAGCCTGGCTTATGCGCTCCTTAATATATTGAGATCTTTTTCTTGCGCGCATAAGGCGCTTCTTTTGGTCAAGCTCTGGAAATCCTGTAGAGATGACATAGGTCTTATCTTTTAAGTGATCGAATGTGATTGTTGCATCATAGAAAGAGAGATTAAGGTCGGATAGATTTAAGTCGTCTATTGTGTTCGAGCTGATACGCTCAAGATGATGCAAGAGATCATACGAAAAATAGCCCACAGCACCTCCTGTAAATGGTATCGGTATATCATCCGACTCAATCTTATACCTATTTAGGAGTTGTTGTAAGATCCGGAATGGATTATCGTTCAGGCGAGTTTTATGGCCATTCTCTTCTATCTCCAGGGATCCCTCTTTTGATCTGAATGTAAGGAATGGGTCGAATCCCATAAAAGAGTATCTTCCGAGCTTCTGGGGGTCTGTGCCGCTATCTAAGAAGAAAAAATTGGGCTCATCCTTAAACTGTCTAAAGAGCCCTATTGAGGAGAATGGCGTAGCGATTTCGTGAGTGATCAGCATCTTTTTTTAAGGAGTATCTTCTTTATAAAATTTGCGTAATCTATTATGATCTTTCCATCCAAATGGTCGATCTCATGCTGCAATGCGCGTGCAAGGAGGCCGTCTGCTTCGCCCTTCATAGGTTTACCATCCAAATCGAGCCCTTCATATGATATCTTCTCTGCCCTCTTTATATCGATCATTACATTGGGCACGCTAAGACACCCTTCCTGGCTCACTTCCCTGCCTGATCTCTTTGTTATGACAGGATTAATAATCTTGATGGGGCCACTGCCTATATCTACCACTATCATTCTCTTTAGTATGCCTATCTGGGGTGCAGCAAGGCCTATACCCTGATTCAGATACATAGTCTCCAGCATATCAGCAAGTAGAGCCTTCTCTTCGCTGCTTACGCTCACAATCTCTTTTGATCTCTTTCGTAATACCGGGGCGGGAAATTTTACTATTTCGCGAACAGCCATGTATGCCCTTAACTTTTTTTGATCGCCTTATTTTTGTCGTCAACAGAGACTATCTTCGGCTTAATAGATCTTGTCTCTTTATCTTCCATCATGCAATATGAAAGGATGATGATGAGATCCCCAATCTTCCCCTTATAAGTAGCAGGGCCGTAAAGTGCGATAGTACCAGAGCCTTTGGGCTCTTCTATGACATAGGTTTCGAAGCGTTCGCCATTATTTACATTTAGCACCTGGACCACTTCATTCGGTAAAATATTACTCGCCTCCAGAAGCAATCTATCTATACCAATGCTTCCTGAATAGTGAAGATCACTCTTCGTGATCTTTGCCCTATTTATCTTAGACTTACACATCATCCTCAGCATCTATTCACCTCACGCGGTTAATCTCTTTTTTAATGACGCATATTCCTGGCTTATCTCCGGTGGAAGATCCTTGCCAAATCTTTCAAAGAACTTACCTAAATCCTCCACATCCTTAAGCCACTCTTCATTGTCAATGGCCAATAGCTCTTCTAAATCAGATCTCTTTATATCAAGCCCTGTACTATTGATATCTTCTGCTTTAGGCATATATCCTATGGCCGTCTTCTTTGCATCCACTTTGCTATTACAACGGTCTA
>CAYLIX010000055.1:0-8849 GCA_964383775.1 uncultured Planctomycetia bacterium | reverse complement strand
ATTGAGGGTTATGGCATTATTTTGCACTCCATTTCCAGTAAGCGTAAATAGATTTGCCCCTTTAAGGAACTGTTGCTTTGTTGCAGCGGCTGTAAGTGTGGGTGACCCCTGAAAGGTGAGATTGCCTATGCTATTATCATCGTAATCGGCGTAAAGATATAGATCAGATGTACTTGTGATATTCTTTTGTATATCTAAGTCCCCATTCGAATATAGATATATAATATCCGATCTTGATATGGCCCCATCAACGGTAAGTTCAGTTCCAGCGCCTTCTCCTGTGGCATGGGCAGTAAGTTTATCCCCGCCACTCAATGTGGCGGTACTAGAACTTCCCGAGGTGGAGATGGTTATGGGTCCGTTCTGCGCACCGTTTCCTGTAAGTGTAATGAGATTGGCCGCTTTTAAGTATAGCGGAGTATCCGCTCCAGCGGTTAGTGTAGGTGAGTCTTGGAACGTAAGGTTACCAGAACCATCTTCGTCATTATCAGCATAACAGTATAAAGAGGTTGCAGTTGTGACATTATCCTGAATATCTAGGTCTCCGTAAGAAAAAAGATTGATCATTTTAGATCTTGATATGGCTCCTGTAATAGTAAGCTCAGTGCCTGTTCCATCTCCGGTTACAGTGACTCCAAGTTGGTCACCACCGACTAGAGTTGCAGTACTTGCACTCCCCGATGTTGTGAGAGTTATTGGGCCGTTCTGTGCGCCATTTCCACTTAGAATCATGCTGTTTGCCCCTTTAAGATTGAGCCAATCCGTAGAAGTGCCGGCGGTGAGAGTAGGGCTATTTGAAAATGTAAGATTTCCCACACCATCATTTTCATTATCTGCCAGTGCATATATTCTATTTGTCGCTGTAATATCGGCTTGTATATCCAAATTTCCATTTGTATAGATATCTATAGCATTACCTGAAGATATAGTATCGAGTATGCTTATATCTCCAGCCGCACCAGTTCCAATTTGTGCACCCTGAGTCATCTTGTATATCCTGATATTACCAACCGCGGTTACCTTATAAAGCGTAGCACCAGAACATTTTATGGTAATGCCTCCAGAAGTAGTTGTCTTTAATTCTGTCCCAGAGGCCATAATAAGCGACCCAACATTGTCATCATCCCAGTCTGTAGTAAAGGTAAGGCTTCCGCTATCTGTAACTACATCTGCATTGACATATATATCATTTGTAGCCAGAAATGAAACAGATCCAGTAGTATTTATAGCCGTATTTATCCATATATTCACAGGATCCAAATCTATATAACTACCTTTGTACGTACCGCCAAGATCGAGCTCCTCAGCCTTAAAGGTGATGACACCATCATCTAGGTCTGCTTCTACAGTACCCCTTGCCTTGATACTACTATCATGCGCTTGTACCATAACATCATGTGCCATTATGTAGCCATCAAGGTTTATTGCATGCTCAAATAGATCTGTTAAGGTATCTGCTTCAAGTAATACATACCCTCCTGTAGCATCAATAGTGCCTGTATTCTTGATAGCATCTGTAATAGGATTGCCATTTGCATCGAGTATGGTGGATGCTACCTCTTCAGTGATATCCACAGAGATTAAGCCACTATCCCCAAGATTGAGTCTTACACCATCCCCTGATACTAACGCTACCCTACCCACAGGAGCAAGTATAGTACCACCATTCTCTATAGCTCCTGCTATAAAGGCTGCAAACCCTCCATCCTGGATATTTATATTACCTTCATTGATTAATAGATTATCTAGTTCATCAGGTGACAACTTCTGGAATAGATACTCTCTATTTAAGAAGTCCTCATTAGAGATACCCCTTGTTGACATAATAAGGCTTCCCACATCTATATTGGCACTGGGGGCTACATATATACCTGATGGGTTTACAAGTAAGAAGAGTCCATTACAAACCAATGACCCAAATATGTTACTTGCGTTATCACCCACAACCCTATTTAGGATCTGGTCCTCAGCACTTGGTAATGCCACTACTACAGATTCATCTACCCCTATATCAAAAGAGGTATAATCTATAATAGTATCTGCTGATGCTGTAATATTCATAGTATTACCATCTATACTTATATCAGCATCACCACTTAATACCTCATTCACCTCAGGTAGAGAATATGCCACACTCCACCATGTAAACAAGATGGTTATCACCCAAATACCTGTCTTGTACAATATTCCCCTTGGTTGCATTGTAATCTACCCCTCATTAAAAAAGCCATAGCTTAGAGCTGCTATGGCAATATCACTATATATGCACTACTTACATATATAGGTAGATATGTTTGTCATATCATTCGGCAACTGACTACCTTAGCCAATAGGCCTTAGGCTCTTGAGCTTTGCGCGGTCTGGCTTTCACCAGCCTTGCCTTTCTCGTGATGTAACACTATGTTTTATAATGGGTTATAGATCACCCCTCTGTATGTTACCTCTACTACAAGTATATCATATATAGGATTATATACAAGCCAATTATCAACCTTTTGTTTAGCTAACATAATTATCATATATTACATTATTATTATATACTAATACCTAATATATAATATAGAAGCTACCATTGCTTTAAAGAGAGAGGTAGGAGGAGAGATAGTAGTAGAATTATCTCATTTAGCCAAGACTCTCATTCTAGCCCTATATTTGTATTAGAAATTACTAAAAGTTAGATTTGACTTTATAAAGTACTTATGATATACTTATATCACAAAAAGCATTTATTAAGATAATATTAAAAGGAATAACTAATATATAATATATAAGGCATTATATAACGACTAATCATTGGTAAATTAGAAAGGAAAGGTGTACGATGGACGACAAAAAGGATGGACTCTTTAGGTATAAGACCCTGTCAGACAGAGAGCGCAAGAACCTTACAATATTCGATATTATAAGGCGTAATAGCCCCATATCAAGGACTGAGATCTCTAGAATGACTGAGATCAATATTGTCACCATATCAAATTATGTTAACAATTATATTGATAAAGGATTTGTTGTAGAAAAGGGATTAGACATATCAACAGGTGGCAGAAAGCCTACTTTACTCGAGCTTAATGCAACTGGCGGCTATGTACTAGGAATAGACGTGGGGCCGCGTCATATAAGAGGGGTAATGACAGACCTTTCAGCCAAGGTGCTTACAAAGAAGATGATAGAGAGACCTACAGGGGACATGGAAGGAGTTACAAATGCTTCTCTTAGTGTAATCCAGGATATTATGGATACTTCCAGTGTAGAGAAGGAGAAGATAAAAGGTATAGGTCTTGGGATCTCTGGAGTAATAGATGATATAGCAGGTACTGTAAGAGATACCAATGGTAAGAGGGGCAAGACTAGTTCCAGTTATGCAACATTAAGGATGGAGACAGAGAAGAGATTCAATATAAATGCCTACATAGGAAATGATGCTACATGTGCTGCATATGGCGAAAAGAGGCTTACTATAGAAGCGGATGTAGAGAATATGCTATACATATACTCTGATGTAGGTTGCGGCATAATTATAAAAGGTGAGATATATAGCGGTGCAGGCGGGTCAGCAGGAGAGATGCAGCTCTCTGTAGAGCGCAGCGGCAAAGAAGGGCTACCGATAAATTCAGATGAGCTATATTATCTTCGCCCTCTTGGAGTAGACCTAGGTATGATACAAGAGGCAAAGAATATAATAGCTAAAGGCATCGGCACCAAGATACTGGAAAATGCCAAAGGCAAATTAGACGATATAACGCTCGATGATATTATAACTGCTGCTGGTGATGGAGATAAGGTGGCAGTAGATTTAATAGAGACTGCAGGCATAGGCCTGGGCACAAGAGTGGCATACCTGATAAACCTCTTTAATCCTGAAGCAGTCGTAGTGGGTGGAGGTATAGAGAAGGCAGGTGAGCGTATAATCGAGTCCATAAGAAAGGCTGTAAGAAAGCTGGCCTTTGAAGAGCCTGCAAGCAGGGTAAGGATAATACCTTCCGGTCTGGGAGAGAACTCTGTATCATTGGGCGCTGCATGTTTAGTGCTACGAGAAGTATTTGCTGACCTATAGAGATAAAGGGAGCGGGATATGACTAAGGCCAAGAGAGTCTTAAGCGACGAAGAACTGTCTGACAAGGGTAAGAAGAACCTAACAATACTGGATACTATAAGAAAGCGCGGCCCATTAGCAAGGACCGACGTTGCAAAGGTGACCGGGATAAATATCGTTACCGTGTCCAATTATATAGACAATTATATAAAACAAGGGCTCGTTTCACAAAAGGGGCTCGACATATCTACAGGAGGCAGGAGACCATTACTCGTAGAACTCAATGCTGAAGCAGGCTATGTAGTAGGTGTAGGTATGAATGTTGCTGAGACCGTAAGTCTTGTAACCGACCTTTCCAATAAAGTTGTCTTTAAGCTAAAAAAATCACGGCCACTCGAGACCGGGGAATCCCTTGTAAATTACCTTATAGACATTACTGAAGAGACTATTAACAAGGCAGGGATTGAGCGTGATAAGATTAAGGGAATCGGCGTGGGCATACCCGGCATAGTTAATAAGGATATACATACAGTTCGTTGGCCAAGAGGGCTCTTTAGCAAGGATCTTTCAGTATCGGTGTCGATTACCGATCTATTTATTAAGAAATTTAATATACCTACATTGGTTGACAATGACGCAAATGCAGCAATATTCGGAGAGAAATGGATTACCCTGGAGTCAAATATAAAGAACCTGATATACATGTATTCAGGAGTAGGCTGCGGCATAATGATAGATGGCAAGATATATAGAGGCACCACAGGGTGCGCAGGAGAACTATTCCTCGACTCTGAGACAAACTATGCTTCATGGATGCAGCAGTCACATGAGACCCAGACATGGGGGATTGATTTAGGGCTTACACTGGAGGCCAAAAGGATAGTTAAAGATAATCCGCATTCTGCAATAGCAAAGCTGGTGGGCGGCGACGCGGAGAAGGTAGATTTCTTTGTAGTGGTAAACGCAGTAAAGGAGAGAGATCCACTTATCCTGGAGCTTGTGGAGAATGCAGCAAGGGGCCTTGGAAGCAGGGCAGCATCTTTGATCAATTTGTTGAATCCAGAGATAATGATAATAGGTGGAGGCATAGAAGAGGTAGGTACCTTCTTTATCGAATCATTAAAGAAGATGGTAAAGGTGGCTGCAATAGAGGAAGCTACCAGAAAACTTAAGGTCATACCTGCCAGGCTTGGAGAAGAGGCCGTTGCAATAGGTGCAGCATGTTTGGTGGTGCAGGATATCTTTATAGAAACTTAGTCTTTAGTTTGTAATATTGAATTCTAATAGGGGGTGCGCATGGCCAATGAGAGGATATGTCCCATATGTAAAAAATGGTTTATACCAAATAAGTATAGACCAAACCAGGAGATATGTTCCAACCTAGAGTGCCAATACCAGCGCCAGCTACACAATATGAAGAAATGGCGCAACCGCAATCCTAACTACTTTAAATATCGCGAGAATAAAGACGCAACATGGAAAGAGACATGCAAGGATAGGGCAAAGAGCTGGCGCGATAGACACCAGGAATACCTGAAGTTATACAGGCAGGAACATAAAGATCGGTACAGGGCTTACATGCGCGACTACATGAAAGAATACCGGAGAAAGAAGAAGGAGAAGGATAGTAAACCAGGCCCGGAGGAGACTGCGGCTTGAAGAAGATCCTTTTAGGAATTACCTTAGTAATGGTAATGGCATTACTGCTTCTACCCTATAGAGCAAAGGCAGTGGAAGTCGGAGACCTCTTTATATTACAAGATATAGAGTATAATGCATTAAATGGTATCGCTACCCTCAATATAAAGACAAATGAAGAAGTCAATTATATAGTCTATGTCCTCGAAGAACCCCACCGCATAGTAGTAGACCCGCTCAATACCATATGGTGTGATTTTGAAGATAGGATATATTTTCAAGAAGGTATGGTAAAGTCCATAAAGTTTATAAAGGCGAGGAGCGTACCGGGTGGTCCGGGCGCCTCTTTTTATCCATGCGATTTTGTGACTATAGAGCTCAATCAAGACCACCCTTATGAATTTCTAGAGAATGAAGTTATAGCGACCTTAAAGATAGGCCAATTAAAACTGCCTGTGACTGATGCAGAACTTAGTACCCGCGGCGCGAATATGCTTGAGGAGGAGTTTGCCCAAGAGCTTGCCTATAAAGAAGATCTCGCAGAGAGAGAAAGCGAAGAGGCCAGGGCCTTTGTAGAGAAAGAAGCCAGAATAAAGGAAGAGCAGGATTACATAAGCAAAAAGAAGGCCAAGATAGATGAGCAAGAAGCCAAGATAGATGAGCAAGAAACAAAGATAAAAGAAGAGGCAGGTAGGCTCGCTTCTATAAAAGAAGAGATAACTGAGGAGAAGCTCGAGATAAACCTAGCAAAGGACGAGCTAGAAAAAGAGAAGGCGATATTAGAAGATGCGCGCGCAAGGCTCAATGAAGAGTCATCCCAGCTCGAAGACGCAAAATCACGATTGGATGAACAAAAAGAAGAGTTGAAGAAAGAAGGACTTGCCATACGCCCCATATCAGATTATCTGGACAGAGAGATACCTCCGGACTTTTTGAGTAAAGAGCTTACGTTAAATGACTGTATAAACGTCGCCGTATCCAACAGCATCGAAGCCAAAATAGCAAAAGAGAAGGTGAAACTCGCCAGCTTAAAGGTGAATGAAGCATTCCGGGAGCTATTTCCGGAATTCAGCCTGATATGGGATGAGACAAGGGGAAGGATCACAGGCTCCATGTACAAGGGCCGAAAATTCGGCGCGGAATTCAGGCAGCCCGTATTCCATGGCGGAGAGCTCATGAATATGTGGGAACAGTCCAAGGTGAGCCTTAAGATCTCCAAAGAGAACCTGAATAAGGTAAAGGAAGAGATCGTATTCAATACCACCAAGGCGTATTATGAGCTTGCAAAATCCATGAATAAGTATAAGCACCAGGAGAACCTATTTGAAGATGCTGCCGGAGATTTTGAGATAGCGAAGAAGGAGTATGAATTTGCCCTTATATCAGAGATAGATTTTATGAATATAGAGTCTGTTATGAACCAGGCAACGCATGTACTTGTCCAACATGAAAATAGCCTTTCACTTGCGCGCCTGGAGCTCAATAAGGTGATGAACGTAGATATCGATGCGATCGTAACTATAGATGAAAAATTGCTACCCAAAGAGATGGATATAGAGTTAGGTAATTGTACAGAGCTTGCCATGAAGTTTAAGCCAGAACACAGGATAAGTTATCTCAATACAGAGACGGCCAAGCTCACAGAGAGGATTGCCAAGGGACAGACCTTTCCGCAGGTAGACGTATTTGGCAAATTCTTAAGGGCAGCAGAACAGCTGGAACCATTCAACCTCTATGACCTGAACCATTTCTTGGATAATGAGAAGGTTATAGGTGGCACAGTATCTATTCCATGGGGGCCAAATACAATAGAGTACCAGAAGAAGATCGGAAAATTGGCGCCAACAGTGACTACCTTTGAAAGCAACACGCAGTATGATATAGATAAGGTGCGCATAAACCTATTCGATAACATGGCAAGGGCAAGCAACATAAAAGACGCCTCTATCAGCTATAAGCAGGCCCTGGATGAGCTGAATAAGTCAGAGCAATCTATACATATGGACATACGCCAGGCTATATTTAGCTTTCAGGAGTCAAAACTCAAGATCGACAGCGCCTTGAATAATATTCAGTTGTATACCAGAGAGCTGGAAGTCGCCACTGTAAGAAAAGGCTTAAATGAGATATCATTCTATGACCTTATACAGGCAAAGACAAAACTTTACAATGAAAAAACTGCGTATACTGACGCCGTAGGAGACTATTATATTGCTATTGCCAGGGTAAACAAGGCGATAGGTATGGGAGGGTATTTTAATTAAATGAAGATAAATATAAAGAAAATAGATTTAAAGAAAATTAAGGAATTTATCTTAGCAAGAAAGAAATTATTTATATACATAGCAGCGGGTTTGTTGGCTATGATAATATTAATCAGCGTTGTCTTCTTCATGACAAAGACGGGCAAGGCCGCAGCAATCGTAGAGAGCACAAAGGTTACCATCAGCAATACCATAACTACTCTGAAGCTAGATAAGGTACCCCTACTAAAGAATATGGTAATACAGGAAGAGGCAGCGCCAGTCGTAGAAGAGATGGCAGAAGAGGTAATACTCGTCAAGGCATTTAAGGTAGTGAAGAGAGACTTTGAGGATACGCTTCCTAGTCTGGGTACTGTAAAAGGGTATCGAGAGATGGATCTTAGATTCGAGGTAAACGGAGTAATAGACTCGATAAATTTCAGGGAGGGCGAAGAGGTAAGAGAAGGTGATATAATAGCGTCACTCGATCAGTATGATACACTCCTTAAATTAAAGTATGCACAGATAGAGCTTAACAAGGCAAAGAAACTATTTGAGATAGGTTCTATAGTAAAGACGAGACTTGAGCAGTCAGAGCTCGAATATGAATCGGCTAAGAGCGATCTTGATAAGACCTATCTCTATGCGCCCAGGGACGGCGTGCTCGGTACACGAGATGCTGAAGTAGGTGAGTTTGTCACATCGAATGACAAGATCGTAACACTTATAGATGACTCAGACGTCTTTGTGGAGATAGGAGTAATAGAGCGCGACATAGGAAAGATAAGGATAGGCCAGCGCTCAAAAATATTTGTAGACCCGTATCCGGATATAGATTTTAAGGGAAAGATAGATAATGTCTCGCCTGTAGTAGAAGGCAGATCACGTACCCAGAGTGCAAAGATAAGAGTAAATAATGCCAAAAGACTTCTCCT
>CAYLIX010000054.1:0-8913 GCA_964383775.1 uncultured Planctomycetia bacterium | reverse complement strand
GGATAGAATTAAAAACCTGGGCAAGTGGTACTACTATCTGAATTTTGATGGTGTGCAGGTAGGCAGAAACTTTAAGGGTGATAAGGCCGGCGGCTATAGCAACTGGAATAATTACCTGAAACATTGTATACCTGATACCAAAAATATGAGAATTCTGGATGCGGGGTGCAATGCGGGTATATACGACCTGGAAATGGCGAAGAATGGCGCGCGCGAAATAATCGGCGTGGATCTCAATGTGGAGCAGGCGCTATTTGTTAAGGATTTCTTTTCCGAAAAACTCCCTGTCGATTTCAAAAACGTCTCTTTCATACACAGGGATATTGCTGAAGAGGGGCTGTCTGACCTGGGCATATTTGACTTCGCCTGCCTCTTCTGTGTCGTTTATCATTTCAGGGAAAAAATAGATTTTGTGATGGATGAGATCTCTAGTGTTACTAAGATGCTTGTGATGCAGGGCAATTTAAATCGTTTAAATTCGCCGAAATATAAGGAGAGGATCGGAACCGAATATGCGGGCATAGAGGGAATGAAGGCCCTTTTAAAGCGGCACGGTTTTAGAAAACTGCAGATATTCGCGTTTGGAAATTATCCAAAACCTGTAGTGATAGGAGAGAAATAATGAGTGCAGAATACAACAGATACGTTTACCAGAAATTTGACAACCCCGATGCGGTCAAGAAATGGTCGGATGAAGGCCTCTATTCTGTTTCGCTCGATTCCGACGCCTCTATCTACAATGACAAGTTATATCGCATGAAGTACGTGTTAGACGGCGTGCCCAATGCAGGCGGTAAGGGTGAGCGGGCCCTCGATCTAGGTTGCGCAGGAGGAGCCTTTATCCCATATCTTACCCAGAAGGGCTATGAGGTTACGGGTGTAGATATCTCCTCTCAGATGATCGATCAGGCCAGGAGATATTGCGGCAAGATGAATATTCCGGCAGACTTAAGTATCATGGATGTCAATCACACTGAATTCCAATCCGGCTATTTTGATGTGTGCATAGCTGCGGGCTTGATAGAACATCAGAAGAGAGACGAGCTGCTATTGAGAGAGGTAAAAAGGGTATTGAAAAAAGGCGGCACCTTTGTAGTTACTGTAAGGAACTATATGTGTCCACACCTGAGGTGGCAGGATGTCTGTTCAAATCTGGAGAGGTCCATATCCAACTTTTTAAGGCGTCTCAAGGGGCGTCCCGCCAGCGCGGCAAAGAAGAGCCACGGACGCGAACATATACTGCCGAAGTTTCTTAAGGTTCTCGAAGCTGAAGGCTTTGCCTGCACCGGTTACCGATTTTCGCACTTTTATACTCTGCCGTATCCGATCTCCAAAAAATTCAGGAGATTAGATAATATAATTAGTAAAAAGCTCGAACGCTTTAATTCCAATAAGTTATTAGGGTATCTGGGTTCGACCGTAACGATCTACGCAAAGGCGATATGAATAAAGAGAGATTCTTTATATTAACAGTAGATACTGAACCGGATAATGAATGGGGCCGCCCCGCGCTTAATGAGATGACCACGCGTAATGCAGGCGAGATCCGCCGGTTCCAGGAGTTATGCATGGATTTTGGGATCCGGCCTGTGTACCTCATAGATTATAAGATGAGTAAAAGCGACATATTGAAAAGTGCCTTAAAAGATGCCTTGCGCCAGGACGCATGCGAGATAGGGGCGCATCTCCATCCATGGTCTACGCCGCCCCTGGATTTCAACGTAACAGATGACGACTGCCTAAATCATCCTTTCTGCACGCAATACCCCCCCGAGGCCTTTACAGCGAAGATCGAGACTCTTGTAGAGAGCATAAAATCAGGATTTGGCGTATCTCCCGTGTCATTTCGCGCTGGCAGGTATGTAATAAGCAAAGAATACCTTCTTTTATTAAAGAGATATGGTTTTCGCGTAGATTGCTCAGTAACGCCTTATCGCAGATGGTCACGCAATAATTCTATCCCGGGTTCGGATTTCAGGGGGTTTGCTCCATCTCCATTTTTCTGGGACGAGGATAAGACCCTTCTGGAAGTTCCCATATCAGTGTTAACGCTTTATAAGAACAATTCGATATTCAACCCATATAGATTTATCTCTAATCCCAGAATTAAGCTGGTACTGGATAAGCTTTTTGGAAATTTCAGATTTTTGCTTAACGGGGGAAATATGTTTTTCCATTATAAAAAATACAATGCGGTAGAATATTTTATAATAAGATTTACTAAAGAATCAGATCTCAACATCCTTGAAGGTATGCTCCACAGCTCTGAATTGGTCCTTGGAGGGTGTTTTAGCAGAAGGAATAGGCTTGATAGGTATTGGAAGACGCTTAAGAAGTCATTCAGAATGATTAGGAAGTTTGGGTATAAGCCAGTGACGCTTTCTGAATATTACAAAATCTACTCATCGAGGCTGCCTAGCCGGATATCCAAACTATCGGTGTAGAATTATGGCAAAAGTTTTGCTTGTATGTGATCGCTACGGATGGGCATATAACAGCATAGCCCAGTGTCTGCTTAAATATAATACCGATCCGGAACTTGAGTTGGATATACTCTACCTAAAGAGCGAACTCGAAAGGTTAAAGTCCTGCCATGGTAAGTACGACTTGATATTTATTATGGGGTGGCAGCTGGCTGGTATGCCCGGTATCTTCGGAAATTACAGAAACAGGCTGAATTTTTTGGATTTAAGAAGGACCATTACAGGAATACATTCGCACCATACATGGGACAGAAAAAAGACGCAGCCTGATAAGGAGATACTTCCACCCAAACAACTCGTTAATTTTTTAAAAAGGTTTCGCGCTGTCAACGTTGTTAGTCAGCGGCTGAGAGACCTATTTGTAAAACAGGGCCTGAACGATGTTTTTTACACGCCGAATGGCGTAGATACGGGCATCTTTAAGTCCACGCAGCCGGTTGGCGTCAATAACGAACTTATCGTTGGTTACTCTGCTAATAAGCTGAAGCACGACTGGCGCAAGGGGATTACCGAATTTATCGAACCAGCCGCGCATCTGGCCGGGGCCAATTTGCAAGCGGCCGCGTGGGCAGAAGAAAAACGGTACCGTCCACTGTCTGAGATGCCTGATTTCTACAATAAACTGGATGTATATATATGCGCTTCAAGTTCAGAGGGGTTTTCACTCAGCGTGCTTGAGGCATCCGCGTGCGGCCGACCCGTAGTCAGTACACGTGTAGGCGGCTGCGTGGATCTAATAGAGGAAGGAGTAAACGGTTTTTTGGTGGATCGTAATATAGATGCTATCGCCGATAGATTAAAGATATTTAAAGAAAGACGTGACCTCCTGCAATCTATGGGCAAGAAGCAGAGAGAGATCATCAAGGAGAAGTGGTCCTGGAGAATGCGTGTTAAAGATTGGTTGGAGTTCATAAAATGTTCACTGCCGTAATGCAGAAGATTAGAGAATATATGCCGCCGAATAGAGAGTGGCGGTACCAGAAGCAGACCGACCCGCCCACCTTTGGCTGGGCGAGGCTGGTGAATAACGATACTCTTAAGGCAGAAATCCAGAAGAGAGCCGGCCGCGCAAAGGAGATTATTGATAATTCCCATAGGTACTGTAATTTCAAAGATGGCAGGGTAAGTCTTATAATCCTCTCTTGCAGGAGATCTAATGCATTAAAAGGGCTCATAAGTAGCCTGAAGAGGTACTTTAGCGAAATAAGAGATCATAAAGATGTGGAGAAGATACTTGTGGATAATGGTTCAGGCCCCGGGCTCATAGAGGATGCCAGGTCAGAGAATTTTTTCGACAAAATAATTATCCATCCCGACAATTTAGGTATGGTCAGTGCCTTAAGAGATGCTTACAGTAAGGCCGAAGGGGAATATATCATCTTTTTGGAAGATGATTTTATCCTGGATTACAGCAAACCGTTTATTTCCAAGAGCATAGATATATTCAATGAATTTCCCGAAATCGGGATCATAAGGCTCAAGAACCAGAACAACTGGTGGAAGCCGCACAGGGTGATAGCGCCTGTCAGAAAGACAGCCAGCGGGATAGAGTTCTGGACATGGCTCCCGTCGGAAGACGGCAGACTGAATGGCTGGTGCGCTGGCAGCGTCATATTCAGGAAGGCGAGTTATTTTGCGGTAGGCCAGTTACCCGAGATGAGAGAGAACCTGCCACGCAAGAAAAGGCTGCACCAGGGGTATATCTATGAATGTGTTTATGGCGAAGAGTATAATAAGATGTGGCTGGCTGCGAAAATAAGAAGGTGTTATCCCTTCTTCCAGCCCAATCTTAATGAGGAGAGTCCAGGATGGATAAGTTAAGAAACATTCTTCTGTTTCTGTTCATTGTTCTTATTATATTTCTTGCCGGAGAAGCTGCTGCCAGAAAAATATATGGCGACGGTTTCTTTTCGCTTGTAGACCCGCAACTACACCACAGGATGAGACCCTATATAGATATCGAGAGGAGTTGGGCTACCGGAAAGGATTTCAGGTTCATTACTAACTCACTCGGGTGGAGAGACAGTATCCCGCGACATAGAGTCAAGAGAATTACCGACAAAGAGAAAAGGATGCTATTCTTAGGCGATTCTTTTACTGAAGCGGTAGGGTACAACCAGGAGCATACCTTCAGCGGCAGGGTAGAGACATTGCTAAAAAGAGAAGGCAGAGAGTGCGAAGTACTGAATGGCGGAACATCCTCATATTCACCTTTATTAGAGTATATGAGGCTTAAGAGATTTATTGATAGAGGGTACAAGGCCGATATTGTAATACTCTTTTTAGACTTCTCGGATGTCCAGGACGAGACCCTTTACAGCGCCAAATATATAAACGATGAAGATGGCGAGCCATTAAGGTTGAGAGGTGCAGTGTATAAATACCCTATACTCTCGCTATTCTTAAACTCATCCTGCCTATTCCGTTCTTTTGCCAGGTTTGCAAAGAGCAGATATGATAAGCTTACAAAATTGTCTTCCAGAACAGACGAGGATGTATTGACCTCAGATCGACTGGTAAACCTGAACCTGGGCAACCAGAGTGAATTGAGGTCGAACTGGGAGGGCCACTTACCCAGTATTTCGGGCTGGGTTAAGAATGGCCTGGAGTCCCTTGAAGTTAATATGGTAAAGATAAAGAAGCTTTGCAATGCGCAAGGGATGCCTCTCATTGTTGTTATCTATCCGTGGCCTCAGCAGCTTTATGTAGAGGAGGATCACGATTATTACGAAGTCCTGCGGGAATACTTTGGCGTTTTATATGAGGCACGTGAGAAATTTTACGGAAAGAGCCCTTCAAAGAGACCTTCATTATACGAAGAGGCGGTAGAGTTTATATGCGAAAGGCATTCTATAGATCTTGTAAATCTCTATCCGGAGATTATAGATGAGCCTAATAACCATATACTATATATCAGAAATGACATACACTTCAATAGGAACGGACACTCCTTTATCGCAGAGAAGATAAAGGAAGCCATTATGGATAAGATATAAAGCGGAGAGAAGGGAATGGCGATGAGACTGGATTTCCCCGTATTTAAAGAGAAGTTAGAGAGTATTTCGAACTATGATCTATATTTAATGCCGAACGGCATCTACAGGACAAAAGAGGTAAGGAATGAGAATTATCTCTACCCGGCCTATTATTTAAAGGAGGGAGATGATTATGTGGTAAGCACCTCGGTCTATAACCTAATCCGTTATAAGAAAAGATTCATCCGTAACCCTAAATTTCAGGCTACCCTCTTCTACAGGCCGAGTTTCTTGACTATAGATAGCGAGATCAAAAGGGTCCGTACTTTCGGACGGCGCAGCACAAAAGAGATAACCGATAAGGATACAATAGTGAAGAAGGCGGCACAATTGATACAGGGGTATGTTACTGAAATGGAAGAAAGATATCCTGGATATGTCCATATCCTTCTTATGGGGGGCAAGGATAGCGAGAATATAATCCTGACCAAGAGAAATGAACGCTGGGTTGTAGTGAGCGCGGCGCCGAACGATACCCTGAATGACAGGTTTCTTAAGGATAATGGTATTAAGGTGGATAGGTATATGCCGATATCTAATAAGACTGATAATACCTTCCTGCTTCAGGAAGTCATGGCGAGCGATTGCTCGTGCGGAATCGCCCATTTCAGATGGGTAAAGATACTTAATAATCTGATTGAGGAGTTCGATGGGAAGATTGTGCTATGGATGGGGTCCGCTGCTGATGTATTATTCAAGCCGAACGTCAACCACAAGGACAGGGATTACTACGCAGTCTTTGATCTGCAGCTGGGCATGCTAAACGGTATATGGCATCAGTTATACAAGAACCTATTTAACATACCGGTCGTAAGCCCGTACCAATCACCCCGTTTTTTGGACGATCTCTTTTATCGCTTTGATCCGTATTTCAGTTTAAAAACGGGTGATGTCAGGCCGGAGATCGGCAACAGCCTCTATGGAAGGTGCGTCAAATATCCATCGGGCCCTTTGCCTTTGCCGAGCTGGGAGCGAAGATATGATCTTACCATACCGATGTATGTTGGTCAGCTAAAGAGAGAAGGGATTAGATGCAGAGCAATGCCCGTTCAGAGCGGTGCAATTAAGATAAAGGAGAGGGTTATAAATTTCCTTGACCGGCATTCATCAAAAAGAAGAAATCCACTCTCCAGGGTGCTGTTTCCTTTACGTGAGGTGCTTAGCAAAGTAATGCCGCCTCTGGAGAACAAACGATTAAATATAGCAGCGAGAGAGATAAAATGAAGTCGCCTGTAATTATATACAGTTGTAAAGGAATGATTCATCTCGTCTATTGTATATGGTCTATACGTTCATTGAAGAAGTTTAAGTACGCGCCTATAGAGGTAATAGTTTCAAACGAAAAAGAGAGAAAACTCTTTGCCTCCCGCTGCCCCGGGGTTACCTGCAGTGTGCTCGATGCCGATATGGGCAGCTATCCGCCGTTTAGCTATAAACCTTTTATCCTGGCAAGATACTTAAATGAGGTAGGCGTACAACATAAGGGGAGAGAGATCGTAATCTGTGACGCGGATATATTATGGAAGAGAGATCCCGCAGAGCTATTCAAACGCTTTAAAGGTAGAAATTGGGTCCATAAGATTACAGCGGTAAGCCCCAAAGATTATGAGATGGTTCCAGGGGAGGTGCCATTAAGCAATATAGGATTGAGGACTATAAATAATTATGCCAAGCGCCATGAAGTGCGCCTATATCCCAATTTTGTGGTAAACGCGGGGCTCTTTATGCTACCTGAGAATGTATTTCCTGATATGTTGGATAATTGGTTGCGCAAGATATATGAGTTGCCTCCGGAAGAGATGCTTATGAGCGAGGCCCTCCTATCCTTGACCTATGCCGAGATGGCCCTTGAGCCCGTATGTGACCGCGGGAATATCAAACATTTAGGAAAAAATGAATCGCGTACGGATTCGAAAGTATTAAGTTTTAAAATAGCACCCGACTGCCCTGATGGGCAGTACACGGGGTACGAGACAGCGTCACATTATTATGGCGACCAAAGAAGATTTCTGCATAGGAACGCGAAAGCCATGGGTCTCGACTTTGACAATCTCTATTCCCTGATCAGGAGAGATCTCGTGATAAAGGGGATTAAGAAATTTTTAGGGTTCCATAAGAAAGCTGTTAAAAAATTACAGAATAGATGGAATAAGAGGAATTTAAAGACGATCTATTATGTCATAGATAAGAAGGGATGGATACAGCATCGTAGATTCCTGGTCCTGAAAGAGCGTCTTGCTTCTTACAGGTTCAGGCTTGCCACTAAGGCGGAGTTTAAGATATTGTGGCGACTGAATCTCTTAAGAAAGAAATTCGTATATTTTTCGTCATGGAGAATAGCACACGCGCTCCTTAAAGATAATCCCAAAATATTTGGCGATTCCGACTTTGATTATTTTATGGCCGCAGTTACGAGCCACTCCAATATCGGCGGGGGATTGGATCCTTTAAATCCGATACCGGGTAGAGAACCCAAAGAGGCATTCAGGCTTGCAATCGACATCTTAAAGAGGTTCAAGGTAGTAAGCGTAAACTCTATGATCCTGTACGAATTGCTCGAAAACTCTTTACCCAACCTTTTCTACTGTCCAAATGGAGTGGATACAAACTTTTTTATACCACAAGTAAAGCGGAGTTACAATCCTTCTAATCTTCGGATAGGATGGGTCGGGAGGGAACGCGGTCCTAAGAATTACACTGTAATAGAGGAGGCCAAAAAGAGGCTCGAATCCATGGGTGGAGTTAAATTCAAGATCATAAAGACACCGAAGGGTTTTAAGAGAGCGCCGCTCTCCTTTGCTGGGATGAGGCAATTTTACAGGAATATCGATTTTTACCTATGTGCGAGCTTAAATGAAGGGACTCCAAACCCTGCCCTTGAAGCCGGTTCATGCGGGATACCGGTGATAACGACCCGGGTCGGCAATATGAAAGAGCTTATAAAGCCTAGCAGTAACGGTTTTTTTGTGGAGCCGACAGCGGATTCAATTGAGAAACGTTTTAAAGAGATAAGGAAAATAAGCACTGAGAATTACGAAAGAATGAGGCAGGAGATGCGCGATGCAATAGTCCGGGACTGGTCCTGGGATATCAGGATAAGAAATTTTAGCGAAGCATTCAAAAGGTTGGTGGCCTAGTTGTGAAGATACTGGGAATAGGATTGAGCCATTGCTGTGGTGTGACACGGATAGAGGATGATAAAGTCCTCTTTAGCCAGGATGAAGACCGTTTCTCCAGGAGGCGTAGGCACAAGGGCTGGCCGCAGCTATCCCTTGATTATGTCTTTAATAAGTTTAATCTGGCTGAATCCGATATTGACTTGTGTGTATTGTCTGATATTCAGACGGCCGAGCGTTTAGGCAAAAAGATAAATGCCAAGAGGGCGATAGTTATAC
>CAYLIX010000053.1:4839-9134 GCA_964383775.1 uncultured Planctomycetia bacterium | reverse complement strand
ATGAAAATAAGGGCTATTTTGTAAAAGGGCTTGGGGCAGATGATTTTATGCCCAAGCCCGTATCCGTAGAGGCCTTGCTTCAGACCTTATCCCGCTTGTTCAGCTCTTCGTAGATGTAATTTCTGATAAACTCCCTGTGCTCTTGTTTTATCTGTGAAAATTCCAATCCTATTTCAAATTGGCGTGGAAGTCTATTTTCATCAAATTCCTTCTTTATCCACATGACCTTTGCGACCGCATCTATCTTGTAATCTCTATTTGGCATGGTAAATGAGATCTCCACTTCATCACCGAGATCAAGGGTGCCGCTTAAGTCTTTAACGAGGAATTTGGCACCTGTAGCGCTGATATTGGTGCAGAGACATTCATATCTACGGTAGGGGTCTTTTACTATGTTTAGATTAGCGACCGCCTTTATATTGAGACGGGTAAATCTACCTGAGCCTTTTCGCTTCTCTATAAACATTGCCTGATCTTAATAGTCAGCGGGTATATCGTGTGGAACTACGTGTAAATACGCTGGAGGTTTGGCATATTTATTTGTAGTAATACAGCTATCCAGCTTAAACGATTCAGCTATGGCATTCTTTATAGGAAAGACCTTTACCAGAATATTTAAGAGGAGTGCTGCGAATATCAAAAAAAGTAATATATTCGTGGTGCGCCTATCATTCATCTTTGGATCCTCGCTTTCTATTTCTGGAGGTATCTGTTTACCAGGGCAAGTAAGGCATTTGGATCAAAGGGCTTGGTTACGTATTCCTCAACGCCTACCATCTCTCCTATATTCTGATCCTGGGCCTGGGTCCTTGCTGTAAGCAGTATTATCGGCATCGACTTCAATTTTGCGTCAAATTTCAATAGCCTGGCCACCTTAAAACCATTCAGCTTAGGCAGCATGACGTCCAGGATAAGGATATCCGGGGGTTCGCTCCTTACCTTACTAAGGGCCATACGCCCATCCGTTACTGTATCTACCTGGTAACCGGCGCCTTCCAGTTTAATCTTAATGATATCCAGTGTATCCAGATCATCATCAGCGGCTAGGACTCTCTTCTTTCCTGACATATCCATATTCGACTCCTTTTCTATTGCTACACTATATCCTTCTCAGTAGTTCTAAAGATCTCCTCAACGGTAGTGCTGCCTGCAACGACTTTTTTGATACCATCTATTCTCAAGGTAATCATCTTCTCCTGCATCGCCTTCTCTTTTATCCTGCTTGCCGATCCCTCCTTAAGGACCATCTCTTTAATGGCGTCAGAGACGACCATGAGCTCAAAGACTCCAATTCTTCCTGTATAGCCGGTCTTTCTGCATTCATCACATCCGCCCACGGAATAAAACTTATAACTCTTATCAGTGGGGAGGTTAAGGGCTTTTAAAAGCTCCTTTGACGGCTTATAAGATTTTTTGCATTTTTCGCATAATACCCTGACAAGCCTCTGTGCAAGTACGCCTACAATGGAGGAGGATACCAGGAATGGCTCTATGCCCATATCTATAAGCCTGGTAACGGCAGAGGCGGCGTCATTGGTATGGAGCGTGCTCAAGACCAGGTGTCCTGTAAGGGCAGAGCGGATAGCTATCTCAGCCGTCTCTAAGTCTCTTATTTCACCTATGAGTATGACGTCAGGATCCTGTCTTACGATCGAACGCAATCCCATTGCAAATGTTAGGCCAGCCTTCATATCTATTTGTGACTGCCTGACCCTGGGTATACGGTATTCAACAGGGTCTTCCAGGGTTATAATGTTCTTATCAGTCCTGTTTATTTCCCGCAAGACAGAATATAATGATGTCGTCTTGCCGCACCCGGTAGGGCCTGTGGCCAATATTATGCCGTATGGCCTTGTAATAATATCTTTAAAGGTCTCTAACATCTCGCTGTTGAATCCAAGCTCACTAAGGTTCATGAGCACGGTTGATTTGTCCAGTACACGAATAGATATATTCTCACCATATATAGTGGGGAAGGTCGATACCCTTAAATCCACTTCCTTGTCCCCAATAATTGTCTGTATGCGCCCATCCTGCGGCATACGCCGCTCTGCTATATCCATGCCGGATAGTATCTTTATCCTGGATATGATGGCCGCTTCGAGCTCCTTGGGTGGGGGAGGGACGTCATAGAGGAGTCCGTCAATACGAAATCTTAAATAGACTTTATCTCCTTCTGGTTCTATATGTATATCACTCGCTTTATTACTCGCGGCTTGCTTTATAACATTGTCTACTGTATTAACGACTGTCCTCTTCTCCGCTGCAGAGAGCGCTTCTATGGGGCCTTCTTTTGCAGAGGCTGTCTCTGGGCCGCCAGTAGTCATGCGCATACCTTTTCTCGTTCCCTGCCTTCTCATTGTCATGCTCATAGGTCTTTCACTGGCTGGCTTTGGTGCATCTTGCTGTAGCCTTATATTATCAATAATGGATTTTGAGACGCCCTTTGGCCCGAAGACCTTATTGATGGTATTGGTAAGTGCTGCCTTTGTGGCAAGCATAGGATCGATCTGGCGTTTGGAGATGTATCTGAGCTTATCTACAGTGCGTATATCGAGAGGGTCTTCCATTGCCACAGTAATGGAATTCTCAATCTTAAATAGAGGGATGACATTCAGCTCTCGAATGAGTGATTCAGGGAATAACTTTATAGCATCTTTATCTATATTATAGCTATCTAGGTCTACATAAGGTATACCCAGTTCTTCACTGAGCGCTATTGCTATCTTCTCAGCAGTGGTATATCCAAGTTCTATTAAGATCTGGTCTAAAGGTCTGCCGCTTAACTGCTGCTTCTCTAAGGCATCCTTTATATTGGCTTGGCTTACCAGGCCTTTTTTAGCCATTATATTACTAATAATTCTATCTTTATCTTTCATAACCTATTTCCCCCTTTTATAATATATCATTATATAGTACTTGAGATAATCATATCATATATATTATATAAAGTCAAGTGCCAGGCCTTGATTTTTAAGGTTTTTTCAGGTATATTCTACTATAGGAGGGCATAATGCAGATGAGAAGAATTGCAATATACTCTATTACGAGCATAGTAATGATCCTGGCTTTAGGCATATTTCTTACCCTTGCACTTGCAGAGAAAGAGGGCAAGGACAATTTTGACTATGAAGGTTTTAAGAAGAGCCATTCTACCTATTTAGATTCTTTATCGAGTGAATCACATGAAGGCGTATCACCCGAAGAGGCAGGTCTGGATACGCAAGAGGCCACATGTTATATTGAAAAGCATGAAGCAAAGAGGGAAGAGCAGGTAAAGAGACAGAGTGATGAATTGGGCTCTATGGAATCCAAGCAGTTAGATGATTCAAAAGAAAAGCACGAAGAAGACCTCTCTACTGCACAGAAGGATCATTATGATGCTGTTGTTAGTAGTTTTACATATAAAGAGGGTACTTCTGACAGCTCATCTAGCAGTAGCAGCAGTAGTAGCGGTTGTGGGGGATAAGAGATGAAGAGAATTATTATATTATTATTGTTGGTATTTATTGTTACAAGTAGTAGTGTCTCTTATGCTGATCATATAGATAGCATGAAATATTATAAGGAGGCGTGGGACCATTATATAAATGGCGAGCTTACTGAAAGTGAGAAGCTCTTAAGGCGAGCTATAGTATCAGACCCCATGAATGAACATGCCCATTCCCTTTTAGGAGAAGTGTTGTACCTTAAGCAGGATATGGAAGGCGCTATAAAGGCCTATGAAGAGAGCGTTAAAGGTACAGGCCCTAGGAATACCGACCATATTATGAGGCTGAAGAATATTGAGAAGGAAGAAGAGGTTGAGGGCGAGCTCTCCGAAGAGATCGTAGGGCAATTTCAGGTATTGTTTTCCGACGAAGTCAAGCCATTCAGTATCTCCAGGGTCATGGTGGATCTCGAGGAGGCATATGAAGAGATTGGCAGAGACCTGAACCATTTTCCTAAAGAACCAGCCATAGTGGTATTCTATCCTGCAGAGGATTTTTATAGGTTAAAGGAGCTACCTGAAGAGGTTGTGGGAGTGTACGACGGCAAGATAAAACTACCGGTCCTACCTAACAAGAGTGATGCTAAGGAGCTTAAGAGGATACTATGGCATGAATATACACATCTGGTAATACATCAGATATCGAGCGGCAAGTGCCCGAGATGGCTCAATGAAGGAATAGCCCAATATGAAGAAGCAAGAATAAGGCCTGTAGATCTCTCCACACTCAAGGAAAGGTTGGAAGAGGAAAAACTTATACCATTGGATGATCTATTCAGTTTTGGAGCAGCGCCGGGGTCCCAGG
>CAYLIX010000053.1:0-4820 GCA_964383775.1 uncultured Planctomycetia bacterium | reverse complement strand
ATTTTACCAGGAGTCTTATATGGTAGCCAGGTTTATCCGGGTCAGGTGGGGCAAGAATAAGCTGCTGGAGATAGTCAGACAGACACAGCTCGATATAGATCTTTATGAAATATTCAATTCAGTGCTCAAAGTCGATGATGACGAATTCAAGAAACTTTGGCAGATCTGGCTCGAAGATGTAAATGATCTGCAAGAAGAAGAATAGCGAGTTTGAATATATTGTTTGACATATTTGGGTTTTGTGGTATTATGTATAAGTCTTCGGGGTGAGGTGGGATTCCTCAACCGGCAGTGATAGCCTGCGAGCCTAGTAAATGCTGGGTTGACTTGGTGAAATTCCAGGGCCGACCGTATAGAGTCGGGATGAGAGAAGGCGAAAGTAATAATTGTGTACCCCGAAGGAAACTTTGGGGTTATTTTTTTGGAGATAAATATGAAATTCAATAGCATCCAAGAGGTTATAGAAGATATAAGACGCGGTAAGATGGTCATAGTCGTTGATGATGAAGACCGCGAAAATGAGGGCGACTTTGTTATGGCAGGTTCATTTGTGCGCCCGGAAGATATAAACTTCATGGCAAAGCATGGGCGCGGCCTGATATGCGTACCCATGCAAGAGGAGGCCCTGGATAGATTGAACCTATATCCAATGGCCCCTAGCCACCTGGACCCATATAAGACTGCGTGGATGATATCTGTGGATTCAAAAGAAGGTGTAACGACCGGGATATCTGCCCAGGATCGTGCCCTTACCATAAAGAAGCTTTCCAGTGTAGGATCTATTCCGGATGACTTTATACGTCCAGGGCACCTCTTTCCACTTAAGGCACGGCCAGGTGGTGTGCTGGTAAGGGCAGGCCATACAGAGGCCTCTATAGATATCGTAAAAGCAGCCAATGCTTATCCTGTGGCCGTAATATGCGAGATCATGAATGAAGATGGTACTATGGCCAGGAGCCCGCGCTTATTTGAGATAGCAAAGGCGCACGATCTTAAGATCTGTACCATAGCAGATCTCATAAGATACCGCAGATATTCTGATAAACTTGTCAAACGCCTTACTGAAACAATTATCCCTACAAGATTCGGTGATTTTAAGATGATAGTCTATGAGTCGATAATAGACAAAGATCATCATCTTGCCCTCGTTAAGGGTGATGTATCTGAACATGATACATTGGTAAGGGTCCATTCTCAATGTCTCACAGGCGATGTCTTTGGTTCGCTTAGGTGTGATTGTGGAAAGCAGCTCGAACATGCTATGTCTGTTATAGAGGGTGAAACGAGCGGTGTAATACTATATATGAGACAAGAGGGTAGAGGTATAGGTTTATTAAACAAACTCAAGGCATATAATCTGCAGGATGAAGGACTCGATACAGTGGAGGCCAATCATGCCCTGGGTTTTGACGCAGACCTCAGGGATTATGGCATAGGTGCGCAGATATTAGTAGATCTCGGACTAAAAAATATAAGACTGCTTACTAATAATCCGCAAAAGATCGTAGGATTGGAAGGATATGGACTTAAGGTGACTGAAAGGGTATCCATTGAAATAGAACCGACCATGCAGTGTAAGAATTATCTTAAGACAAAGAAAGAGAAACTGGGCCACGAATTAAGGAGTGTCTAATGGAAGGTCCTTCGGCAGCTAAGATGCTCGCACTTGCTCGCATCTTTTAACGCTGCCTCAGGATCAATTTTGTTTCACAAAATTGGAGGCATGAAATGGGAAAGACGATTAAAGGGAGTATGTTAGCAAAGGGCAAATCTTTCGGGATAGTGATCTCAAGGTATAATGAGTTTATATCCTCGAAACTGCTCGAAGGAGCTATAGATACCCTGACGAGACAGGGGAGCGTGGATGAAAAGTCTATAGATGTAGCATGGGTACCCGGTTCGTTTGAGGTGCCATTTACAGCAAAACGCATGGCAAATTCTGATAAGTATGATGCCATAATATGCCTGGGTGTAATAATAAGAGGTTCAACTCCGCATTTTGATTATGTAGCGAGTGAATCTGCAAAAGGGATTGCCAAGGTATCAATGGATACTGATGTGCCTTGCGCATTTGGCATTATTACGGCAGACAGTCTGGAGCAGGCCATAGAGCGTGCCGGTACAAAAGAAGGAAACAAGGGTAGACAGGCTGCGCTTGTAGCTATAGAGATGGCCAATCTTGCAGAGGAGATAGCGTAATGCGTAAGCGCACAAAGGCGCGTGAATGTGCTTTAAAGATCCTCTACCAGATGGATATTACAAAGGAGGATAGCCTTCATTGCATAGAGGATTATTGGCGCAGCAATGAAGAAGGCGATGCGACTATAATCGAATTTGCAGATAGCCTTGTAAAGGGCGTAGTTAAAAAGATCGATAAGATAGATAATATTATAAAAGAGTATGCCACCAACTGGAATATAGAGAGGATGGCTGTAGTAGACAGGAATATCCTGCGCCTCTCTACATATGAGCTCCTCTTTATAGAGGAGATCCCGCCAAAGGTCAGCATAAATGAAGCCGTAGATATAGCGAAGAAATACGGCGACACAGAAAGCGGCAAATTTGTAAACGGCATCCTCGATAAGATAAGCAAACTCGAGGTGCAGAGTGGAAAGAAGAGCTGATCTCCACGTACATACCTATTACTCTGACGGTACTTTCTCGCCTGAAGAGGCAGTGAGAGAAGCCAGGGATACAGGGCTCTCTACAATAGCCATATGCGACCATGATTGTACAGATGGAATAGAAGAATCCCAGGAAGCCGGTTCTAAGTATGGGGTAGAGGTAATACCGGGAGCCGAGATAACCTCAGAAAAGGATGGGCTTGAGATACATATCCTGGGATACTTTATCGATCATAAATCCAAACCCCTCGTAGAACTCCTTAAAGAATTAAAGGCAAGCCGCATAAAACGTATATACAGCATGCTTAAAAAGCTTAAATTGCATGGTGTGGACCTTTCGCCGGAAGCGGTCTTCTCTTTAAGTAAAAGGGGTACTATTGGCAGGCTGCATCTAGGTACAGCACTCTACAATGAAGGGTTTGTCTCGACAAAGAGAGAGGCATTCAGTAAATATATAGGGGACAAGGCACCGTGTTATGTAAGGCGTTTTAATATATCGCCTGAAACGGTAATAGAGACGATCCTGAAGGCGGGCGGTGTGCCTGTATATGCACACCCAAAGGTAATGGGAAGGGATGACTTTATCCCCAGTTTTATAAGGGCAGGCCTGCGCGGCATAGAGGTCTATCATTCAGACCACAAGAAGAATACCTCTAGCCATTACCATGACCTGGCGGAAAAGTACGGACTCATTATGACGGGTGGTTCTGACTGCCATGGTAAAGGCAAGACAAAGAAACTCATGGGTAATGTTATGATGCCATATGCAGTCGTGGATGAATTAAAAAGAGAGTCAGAGGATATACAGCGTGCACAGAGATAACTACTATATGAAGATGGCTCTCGATCTTGCAAAGAAGGGCGGGTCCAGTGTCTCCCCAAACCCTCTTGTAGGCGCAGTAATCGTTAAGAATAATAGAGTAGCAGCTAAAGGCTATCACAAAAGAGTCGGGTTTTCGCACGCTGAGGTAGTGGCATTAAATAAGGCCGGCAATAGAGCAAGGAATGCTACATTATACGTAAACCTCGAACCCTGCAATCATTTTGGTAAGACTCCACCGTGCACAGACAGGATTATTCAAGATGGCATAAAGAGGGTAGTTATAGGTATGAAAGATCCCAATCCCATTAATAATGGCAAGGGCATAAGAAGGCTTCGTAGATGCGGCATAAAGGTATCCATTGGGTGTATGGAGCGTGAGGCGCGCGCATTGAACCGCTCTTTTGCTACTTATATTACTAAGAAACGGCCGCATATTATTATAAAAGCAGCACAGACGCTCGACGGAAAGATCGCTACAGTTACAGGGAATTCAAAATGGATAACAAACCCTTCATCCAGGCGTTTTGTTCATAGCCTGCGTTCCAATGTAGATGCAGTATTAATAGGCGTAAACACTGTGATAAGAGACAACCCTCTTTTGACTTCCAGAATGGCGAAGAATGCAAGACAGCCTGTAAGGATTGTCCTGGATAGCCGTTTAAGAATCCCACTAAAGAGCCGCATATTAAGGAATGGATCCTCGAAGGTGATGATAGTAACGACAGATAGAGCACCCAGAAGAAGAATCGAAGAACTTACCAGGAAAGGTATAGAAGTAATTACTACCAGGGGTAAGCGTGGCATGGTAAACCTCAACCCGTTTTTAAGGTATCTTGCTAAATGCGGGATATCCAGGCTTTTGGTAGAAGGCGGAGGCAATGTGATCTCCAGCTTTATTACAGAAGGCATTGCAGACGACCTCCTGATATTTATAGCACCGAAGATTATAGGAGGCAGTAAAGCACCTACATCTGTAGAAGGAGCGGGCATATCATCGCTGGATAGAGCCATTAGACTTAAAGATATAAGTATAAAAAGATTCGAACAGGATATATTGATAAGGGGCCATGTTTACAGGCATAATTAAAGAGATAGGCATAGTCAAGGCGCTTATGCGCAAGGGTAGTGTTACTAAGCTTTCAGTAAAAGCTGGTGAGACTTCACGGGATGCTTCTGTAGGAGATTCAATAGCAATAAATGGCGCATGCCTTACAGTCGCAAATATCTCAAAGGACGTTCTTACCTTTGACATAATGGCAGAGACCCTTAAGGCAACGACACTTAGATATCTTAAGATAAGAGATATGATCAATCTTGAGCCTGCGGTCAAGGCAAATGATATGATGATGTCTGACTCTCAGGGGGTAGTTTGC
>CAYLIX010000052.1:0-9215 GCA_964383775.1 uncultured Planctomycetia bacterium | reverse complement strand
GGCAGGATTTGAAGTGAGCGAGCGCCGAGCGAAATATAAATATGATTAAGCATGAAACATACATGAGGGAAGCGCTTAAAGAGGCTGTAAAGGCATTTGAAGCGGATGAAGTGCCTGTAGGAGCTGTTATAGTACACGAAGGAAAGATAATTGCCAGGGCCCACAACCAGATAAAACTCCTAAAAGACCCGACTGCGCATGCTGAGATGATCGCCATTACTCAAGCCTCAGATTACCTCAGGAATGAACGATTGAATAATTGCAGTCTATATGTTACAATTGAACCCTGCCCCATGTGTATGGGCGCGTCAGTTCTCGCACGCATAAAGAACCTAATCTATGGCGCAGATGATCCCAAGAGCGGGGCATGCGGTTCAGTCCTAAGTATAGGTACAGATAATAAGCTTAATCATAAGATTAAGATAAATAAGGGTGTACTCAAAGAAGAGTGCGCAGGTTTATTGAAAGATTTCTTTAAAAGAAAAAGGATTCCCGGAGGGGTCGCGTAGTTATGCCTAGCATTGAGATTTGTAGATTAGGTGGTAAAAGGCGTGTAGAGCTTTATGGAGCCCCAGGAAATATAGAGGATAGGAGAAAGGGCGGCCTTGTTACACAGATAAAATTTCGGGCTAATCCAGAATTGGCTAAAAAGATAGGGCTTAAGCAAAGAAAAAAGATTAAGTACCCAGAGAAATCAACGCGATTGGCAGAATTTGTAGGAATCTTATTGGGTGATGGCGGAATACACACCAACTATCAAGTAGTAATCTCTTTTAACCCAAAAGAAGATTTGGAATATGCAAAATATGTACAGAAGCTAGTATATGAATTATTTTCAATCTCTTCAAGAATTCAGATTCGTAAAAAATATGGTACAGGAGATATCATAATTTCAGGTAGAAATTTAGTAGAGTTTCTCCAGCAAACAGGCATAAAGAAGGGTAACAAAATAACGAATGGGGTTGACCTGCCTCAATGGATATGGGATTCAGAAGACTACAAGATTGCATGCTTAAGAGGTCTTATGGATACGGATGGTTGCTTTTATCGTCATCCATATGTTATTAATGACAAAAGATATACTTATTTGAAGGTATGTTTTACAAGCTATTCACCTCCTCTCCTAGAGTCTGTGACAAGGATATTGAAAGATCTTAAATTAGGGCCTAAAAATACAGCTAAAAATAGAGTTTATTTATATAGTCAGCCTCAAGTGCATAGATATCTTAAGATAGTGGGAACTAGTAACCCACGATATTTTGATATGTACAATAGTTTTTGTGATTATTTGAAAATTAATTAGTTGTGGAGAGGTGGCTGAGCGGTTGAAAGCAGCGCCCTGCTAAGGCGTTGATCCTATTATTGGATCCCTGGGTTCAAATCCCAGCCTCTCCGCCACTTCTGCCGAAGGCGGAAGTGATCCTGAGCGAGCGCAATGGCGCGAAGCGCCATAGCGAGTGAAGGACCTTTGTAAGCAGAACCTTAAGGAATAATATGAGTTACGTAGTATTTGCAAGGAAATATAGGCCGGGTAATTTTGACGAGATAGTGGGGCAGGAGCATATTGCAACTACCTTAAAGAATGCGATAAAACAGGGCAGGGTAGCCCACGCATATCTCTTTAGCGGCCCACGGGGTATAGGAAAGACCACAACTGCCCGTATACTTGCAAAGGCCTTAAACTGCGAAAAAGGACCCACCCCCACACCGTGCAATAAGTGCGCATCCTGCCAGGATATATCAGCAAGCCGGTCCATGGATGTCATAGAGATTGATGGCGCATCCAACAGGGGAATTGACGAGGTAAGGGAGCTTCGTGAAAATGTAAAGTTTGCCGCTTCAGGCGGCAGGTATAAGCTCTATATCATAGATGAAGTCCATATGCTTACTCCAGAGGCATTCAATGCACTGCTTAAAACACTAGAAGAGCCGCCGCCACACGTAAAATTTATATTTGCCACGACCCAGCCGAATAAAGTCCTTTCAACTATCCTTTCAAGATGCCAGAAGTTTGACTTTAGAAGGATAGCCACTGCTGAAATAGTATCAAAGCTAAAGAAGATCGCCAAACGGGAATCAATAAAGACGGATGATGATACCCTCTTCTTAATAGCGAGACAGTCTGAAGGCAGCCTCAGGGATGCAGAGAGTATGCTCGACCAGGTAAATACATTCACAAATGGAAAGATAAAGAAAGAGGACCTTGCGCACATACTCGGCGTGATCGAAGATAAGATCCTGGAAGAATTTGCCCAGGCCTTAATAGACAAGGATGCCCCGAAGACTCTTGAATTTATAGATAAGCTGGTAAATGAGGGCAAAGAACTTTCAATATTCTTGTCCAGTTTAATAGAGTACTTTAGAGATTTAATGGTGGCAAAGGTATCAAAGAAGGCACGTGACCTCATAGATCGCGGCCCAAAAGAAGTAGAGAGGATAGCGAAACAATCACAAAATATATCCGCAGAAGAGATCCTGTATATATCGAGTATTCTTAATCATGGTTACAATTCAATGAAGCGCTCGGCATTGGCCCGGGTGGTATTTGAGCTGGCAGTGACAAAGATAACAACGAGGGGCTCCCTTGTCCAGATAGGAGAGCTATTAGAGAAGATTGAAAAGAGAGAGAAGGCAGTAGAAGAGCCCAAGATAGAAGAATCTAAAATAGAAAAACCCAGGATAAAAGAATCTATAAAAGAAGAACCAAAAAGAGTAGAGCTTAAGAGAGAAGAGCCCAAGGGAGAGCCGGTCAAAGCACCTGAGGCCGATACAATAAATACCGCTGAGTTTTCACAGATCCAGAAGATGTGGCCAACAATGCTTAAGCTCATCAGGTCGAGGAAGATATCAGTGGCATCATATATGCTGGAGGCAAATCCTCTTAGTCTTTCAGAGAATACGCTGACAATAGGATTTCCCAGTAATTATTCATTGCATAAAGAGGCATTAGATAGGCGGGAGAATAAGGATCTGGTAATAGATACATTAAAAGAGATCCTCCATATTGATGTAAGAATAAAATTTATACTTCAGGAAGATTCCAAGGACGAGACAAGATTTATTACAAAAGAATCCTATTCAGCGAATAAGATATCTACAAATGAAGAAGTGCTTAAAGAGCCGGTTGTACAATCTGCGCTGGAAGTATTCGACGGAAGGATAGTCAAAAGGACGCGAAGATGACATCTATTCCTAAATCCCTAAGCAGATTAATAGAGGCGTTTTCTAAGATGCCAGGCGTTGGCAGGAAGAGCGCAGAGCGCCTGGCCTTTTATATACTCCATTCACCCAAGGAGTATGCAGACATTTTAAAAGATTCCATAATCGACGTTAAGGATACGATTACTTTTTGCAAGGCCTGCAATAATTTCAGTGAAAATGAACTTTGCCAGGTATGTTCTGATACAAGGCGCGACAGACATACCATATGCGTAGTAGAATCCCCTAATGATATAATGGCAATTGAAAAGACAGGCCAATTTAATGGCAGATACTTTTGTCTGATGGGCGCGCTCTCCCCACTGGATGGGATAGGGCCTGAAGAACTTAAAGTAGACAAACTACTGGATCTGATAAAACACGATAAGATAAAAGAGCTCATCATAGCCACAGACTCTGATCAGGAAGGGGATACGACCGCCTTGTACCTTTCGCGCATTATAAAACCGCTCAATGTCAAGATGACACGTATCGCTTTTGGTATACCCGTAGGCAGCAATATAGAGTATGCAGATCAGGCTACTCTCATAAGATCTTTTGAGGGAAGAAGGCAGTTTTAGAGGAATCTTCTTGACTATAATCTAATTATAAGGTAAAGTTTTATTAATATTACAAATAAGGAGGTGCTGCATGAAGGTGATGGATACGATTAAGAAGGGTTTTGAGATTGCCAGTAAAAATTTAAACCTCGTTTTGGTTGTATTTATATTTAATCTATTGTGGAATTGGGGCGTTGCGCCTTTTGCCCCGGAAGCTCCGGAGGGGATAGGCCCTGGTGTTACTATGTCTCCAGGCCTGATTGCAGTAAGTATCATATTTGTGCTCCTTAGTATCTTTATACAGGGCGGGGTGCTAGGCTCAGTAAAGGATGCTGTAAAAGATGGAAAGCTAGCCTTGAATAAGTTTGCTGGATATGGCGGAAAGTTCTATATAAGGCTTTTATCACTCGCGATAATTATGATGCTTGTAGTAGGTGTAATAGGTTTTCTGGCGGCGATTATCATAGCAGCTGCAGCGCCTACGGCCAATGCAGCGCTCGTTTTGATTACGACCATAATTGCGCTCGGACTAGTAGGGTTGGGCTTGTACGCAGTGCTCTTGCTATTCATGTCGCCATATGTCCTGGTGATCGAAGATGCCAGTGTAATGGATGCTATACGCGGATCGATCGCATTTGTAAAGAAGATCATTCTTAAGGTATTGGCCCTCGGTGCATTATTGGTATTGATAGGATTTGGTGTAGGAGTAGTAATAGGGCTGATAGCCGGACTGCTTTCACTGATCTTTAAAGGAATCTTCCTGCAGCTTATAAGCGGTACTATAAGCGGCGGAGTAAATGCGTTTCTTACTGTGCTTGTTACTTCATCACTGGCTACCTACTATCTGGCCATGAAATCTACAGGGACTGGAAAGACAGAGCAGGGTTCATGAAAGAATTGTTAGAGGTCAGGTGGCATGGCAGAGGTGGCCAGGGCGCAGTAACGGCAGCAAAGGTATTGGCTGAATCTGCCATTGTAGACGGTAAATTCATCCAGGCCTTTCCTGAGTATGGCCCTGAAAGGGCTGGTGCACCGGTAAGAAGCTTTACCAGGATAAGTAAAGAACCTATATATATACATTCACAGGTTACTGATCCTAAAGTAGTTGTAGTACTGGATCCCACGCTCCTGGAAGTTATCAATGTAACTGAAGGCCTTACCGAAGATGGTATCCTCATAATAAACACCAATGAATCTCCCAAGGATATAAAAGAAAGATTAAAGATAAAGAATATAAAAGTCTTTACAGTATCTGCTACTGACATTGCCATAAAAGAGCTCAAGAGAAACATTCCAAACACCCCTATGATAGCGGCACTCTTGAAGGTGACAGGTATATTAAAGATAGAGAAGGTTTGTAGTAACTTTAAGTCTAAGTATTCCAAGAAGTTTAATCCGGAAATAATAGAGGGGAATCTGCGGGCCATGAAGAGCGCCTACGATTCTGTGCGCGGAGAATAGATATGGCAAAGGCAAAGACCTGGAGAGAGATAGCTGAAGGTAATTTAATAGACCGTGCAGCGACCGCGCTGGAATACAAGACAGGCACATGGAGGGCCTTTCGCCCTATCTGGATTAAAGAGAATTGCATACATTGTAAGTTTTGCTGGATATATTGCCCGGATATGGCGGTAAATATAAAGGATGACAAGATGGTAGGATTCAATTATGAATATTGCAAGGGCTGCGGTATATGCGCCAAGGTCTGCCCAGCCAAAAAGAAGGCCATTGAGATGAAGAAAGAGACTGAGGCGTAGAATTAATTATGGCAAATTACCAGGCACTTACAGGAAATGAAGCAGTAGCGACCGCTATGAAGCAGATAGACCCGGATGTAGTGGCAGCATATCCCATTACGCCCCAGACATCACTTATGCAGAAATTCTCAAGCTTTGTAGCAGATGGCGAAGTCAATACAGAGATGATACTTGTAGAATCAGAGCACAGTGCAATGAGCGCTGCTGTGGGCGCAGCATCCGGAGGCGCCAGGACCATGACAGCTACTTCGGCCAATGGCCTTGCGCTTATGTGGGAGATAGTATATATTGCAGCTTCGAGCAGGCTTCCTATAGTCATGCCTTTGGTAAATAGAGCGCTCTCTGCACCTATAAATATACACTGTGATCACTCCGATGCAATGGGCGCAAGAGATTCAGGCTGGATACAGCTATGGAGCGAGAATGCCCAGGAGGCATACGACAATACTATACAAGCAATCAGGATCGCTGAAGACCCAAGTGTGCGGTTGCCAGTCATGGTCAATCTGGATGGTTTTGTAATAAGCCATGGAATGGAGAATGTCGATATCTATGATGATAAAGACGTCAAATCTTTCGTGGGAGAGCATAAGCCTTTTGTGAATCTACTGGACCTTAAAAATCCCATTACCGTAGGGCCGCTTGATTTACAGGATTACTATTTTGAGCATAAGAGGCAGCAGGCAGAAGGCATGATGAATGCCCAAAAGGTTGTGGAGAGGGTAGCGAAAGACTTTAAGTCTCGCTTTGGCAGAGAATATGGCATAATGGAAGGATATAAACTAGATGATGCAGATTTTGCTATAGTAGGCCTAGGCTCTACAATGGGCACCCTCAAAAAAGTCATCGATGAAGCGCGCATAAGCGGCATCAAGGCCGGGCTATTAAAACTACGCCTCTTCAGGCCATTCCCAATAAAGGATTTGAGAAAAGCCCTTAAAGGGATGAAGGCAATAGCGATCCTCGACAGGGCCGACTCCTTTAATGCAGTCAGCGGGCCTCTTTATTCTGAGATTACCAGCGCCCTATATGGGGCAGCAAATATACCCGTAACAAACTATATCTACGGGCTTGGCGGGCGCGATATAAGCGTGAGCATGTTGCATAGGGTTGTTAAGGATACGTATGATATATCACAGACAGGCAAGAAGAAGAATACCCTGACTTATCTTGGGGTGAGGGAATAGTATGGCAACGATAAAAGATCTACTACAACGTAATGATGCATTATCCAGTGGCCACAGGATGTGCGCTGGATGTACCGCACCTATAATCGTAAAGCTTATATCCCTTGCAAGCAAATATCCGCTTGTCGTCTCCTGCGCGACCGGGTGTCTTGAAGTAGCAACGACCATATATCCATACACAGCATGGAGATGTTCTTTTATACATAATGCATTTGAAAATTCTGCGGCCACCATAAGCGGTGTAGAGACTGCCTATAGGGCATTGAAGAAGAAGGGTAAGATAAAAGACGAGATAAAGTTTATAGGATTTGCAGGTGATGGCGGTACATATGACATAGGCTTGCAGTCTCTCTCAGGCGCAATGGAGAGGGGGCACGATATGCTCTTTGTATGCTATGACAATGAAGCATATATGAATACAGGCATACAGCGCTCAAGCGCGACACCAAAAGGGGCTGCTACGACTACTTCTCCCGCAGGCAAGGTAGTGCCGGGCAAGAAAGAGACACGCAAGGACCTCAGCAGCATAATGGTCGCACATAAAATACCATATGTAGCGCAGGCATCGCCGAGCCACTGGCAGGATCTTGTAAAGAAGGTAGAGAAGGCCCTTGAAATAAAAGGGCCTAAATTTATCAATGTGATAATGCCATGTACGCTCGGGTGGCGCTTTCCGACTGACCAAGGCATAGATATTGCAAAGCTTGCAGTAGAAACGAACTTCTGGCCGCTCTATGAGGTTGAAAACGGGGAGTATCGTATTACCCATAAGCCAAGAGAGAAGAAGCCGTTGACAGATTTCATACAGACACAAGGTAGATTTGCACATCTTAAGAAAGAGAAGAATAAATTTATTGCTGAGGAATTGCAGAAAGAGATCGATAAGGACTGGGAAGCATTGTTAAGGAAGGCTTCGGAGGATAAGGGTAAATAGAATGTTTATCGATATTGAGGTTTACAAAGGGGATGATAATATATTTGTAGCAAGCTGCCCAGAATTGGATTTATATTCTCATGCAATGACTCAGGATGAAGCCATAGACAAGTTAAAGATAGATATACTTAAGTTCATAAAGAATGCAAAGATTTACGTAGACGCAAAAGAAGAGCTTGAATTCAGCGTGCGTTTTTATTCTTCCCGCTTCCACCAAATCCACTAAGTATCTTTACCACCTCTTTCGGAGTATCTGCATATTGAAATATAGCCAGATCTTTCTTCTTTATCGCGCCCCTCTTTAACGGGATATTCTCCATCCAGTCTACAAGCCCTTCCCAATATTCTTTGCCTATGAGTATTACGGGTATAGGTGTTATCCTGCCGGTCTGTATAAGGGTAATAAATTCGGAAAACTCATCCAACGTACCGAATCCTCCAGGAAAGACTACAAGGGCCTTGCTATATTTCGCAAACATGACTTTTCTGCAGAAGAAGTACTTAAATTCCATGACTTCAGTAAGGTACTTATTCGGCTTCTGTCTTACGGGTATCAATATATTTAATCCTATACTTTCGCCCTTGGCCTCTTTTGCACCTTTATTTGCAGCCTCCATTATGCCGGAACCAGCGCCCGTTATTATAGAGTAGCCTTTTTTTGCAAGGGCGTATCCAGTCTCACAGGCCAGCTTGTAATATTTTCCACTGCGCTTTGCCTGAGAAGACCCAAATATACTTACACCTTTCTTTACGTGTGTAAGCAGTTCAAATCCATCGACAAACTCGCTCATTATCTTAAATACACGCCATGGATCTTCTTTTGCGAAGTCGTCCTTGAACATAGCCATTCGCTAACCTCTCTTCTTATGTTTTTTATTCTTCAATGACTTAAAGAATGCCTTAACGATCGAAGGGTCAAACTGTGTACCAGCCGATTTCCTTATCAGCGATAGCGCCTTATTTTTTGTAAAGGCCTTGCGATAGGGCCTGTCTGACATAAGGGCCTGATAGACATCGGCTATTGCAAGTATCCGGGCTCCGATAGGTATGTCTCTGCCCCTTAATCCGGAGGTATATCCTTTACCGTCATATCTCTCATGATGGTAGAGTATCAGAGGAACGACATCTTTTAAGAAATGGATCGTCTTTAATATCTCTGCCCCTATGAGCGGGTGCTTCTTTATCTCGGTGTATTCTTTATTCGTAAGACTGCTCGTTTTATGCAAAATCTTATCATCTATGCCGATCTTCCCAAGATCATGCAGTACGGCTGCATGTTCCAAATCTATAATATCTTTTTTAGAGAGTCCGAGCTCTTTTCCTATGCCCCTTACTATAGTTATCATCTTCTCCGCATGTTCAGACGTATAGTGGTCCCTTACCTCAATGGCCTTGGCAAGGGCATATATGGACTCCAGTACCACTTCATCCAGTCGCCTGCCGGCATTCTTTAACCTCTTCCTTAAGTCTGCTATCTCCCTACGTAAACTCTTACGCTTAGCCTTCTTTTTATGTTTTGTACTCACACTTTCTCCTTCTATTTTATCACTCCAAATGAACAGAAACTCTTCTTGCTCCA
>CAYLIX010000051.1:0-9227 GCA_964383775.1 uncultured Planctomycetia bacterium | reverse complement strand
GAGGCAGGTCTATCATAGGTGATGCGCGTTCAAGCCAGATGCAAGAGACTATGAACCTTAAGATAAAGTTCAGGGAGAGTTTCAGGCCATTTGCACCTTCAGTGACCAAGGATAAGGCAAGATACTATTTTGATATAGATTGTGAAAGCCCCTATATGCTCGTTACTGCACCCATTAAAGATGAGATACGCCATGAGATGACGAGCGAGGATAAGGCGCTTGTGGGTATAGAGAAGCTTAAGGTAAAGCGATCCAAAGTGCCTGCAGTGACGCATGTCGATTATTCCGCCCGCGTGCAGACCGTATCGAATGAGAGCAATCCATTATATTACAATATGATATCAAAGTTTGACGAAAAATACGGCTGTCCAGTCATAATAAATACATCCTTTAATGTGCGAGGCGAGCCTATTGTATGTACTCCGCAGGATGCATACAATTGCTTTATGCACACAAACATGGACTATCTGGTAATGGGTAATTTTTTGCTGGAGAAGAAGGAGCAGAAGCCCCTTGATAAGGATATCGACTATCTTAAAGAATTTGAACTCGACTAGATGAGGTGGAGAGAGTGATCATAGAGAGAATAAAGAATATTGATGCACCGGTAAAAGAGCTTAGGAAATTCGGCATAACGCTCGGAACAGTGCTCGCTGTACTCGGGGGTATCTTTCTATGGCGCGGAAAGGATATATATCCGTACTTCTTTACCATCTCACCAATATTGATATCAACGGGCATATTGAAGCCGTCGTATCTGAAGTATATCTATAAGACATGGATGGCATTGGCAGAGTCTATAGCATGGCTTATTACTACTGTGACACTCGTAGCGGTATTCTATCTCGTCATTACGCCTGTCGGTATTATTGGACGTATATTCAGGAAGCGTTTCCTCGATATGAATATCTCTAAAGATAGGGATAGCTATTGGGAGCCCAAGGCAGTCACTGTAACGAAGAGCGAAGATTACGAAAGGCAATTTTAATTTTTAATCGGAGGGATTTATGGGTAAATTATCTATTCTTAAGGAGTTTATTACGTTCTTATTTGCACGCAAAAAATGGTGGCTTGTGCCAGTTATACTGGCATTGATAATCCTGGGTGCATTGATACTCTTTTCAGAGTCCGGGATGGCGCCATTTATATACACACTATTTTAAATAGAGAAAAGGAGACATACCATGGATAATCACGATCTAATAAGGGAAGAGACGCTCCACGTCATAAGAGAGCTCGACAAGGACCCTAAGCTGAATCAACGCATCCTCTCTGAGAGGCTCAATATGTCTCTCGGTAAGACCAACTATCTTCTAAGGGAGCTTGCAAAGAAAGGCTTCTTAAAGATTGCAAGTTTCTCCAAGAATCCGGGAAAGGCAAAGAAGGTGATATACCTTCTTACCAAGGAGGGGCTGCAGCAGAAGATGAAGCTTACACACCACTTTCTCCAGGTAAAGGAGAAGGAGTACAAACGGCTCAAAGAAGAGTATGACAGCTATGTAGGAGGCAGCAATGCTTAATAATAAGACTATACTCATTACAGGCGGTACCGGCTCTTTCGGGAAGAAGTTTACGAGCGTGCTATTTGCAAGATATAAGCCGGAGAAGGTGATAATATTCAGCCGCGACGAATTCAAGCAGCACCAGATGGCAAAAGACTTTCCCCAGGAAAAATATAATATAAGGTTCTTCTTAGGCGATATACGCGATAAGGCGCGCCTTACAAGGGCATTTGAAGGTGTAGATTATGTAGTGCACGCCGCTGCATTAAAACAAGTACCAGCCCTGGAATACAATCCCATCGAAGCGGTCAAGACGAATATACTCGGTGCAAATAACATTGTAGATGCAGCGCTCGACAAGAAGGTAAAGAAGGTTATAGCGCTCTCCACAGATAAGGCAGTAAACCCTGTAAACCTCTATGGCGCAACAAAGCTCGTTGCAGAGAAGATATTCATAGACGCCAATGCCTATGGTGGAAACAGGGTAAAGTTTTCTGCGGTGCGCTACGGTAATGTAGTAGCCTCCAGGGGAAGCGTGATAGAGTATTTCCTGAATCTCAAGAAGAAGAATATCAAGAGATTCCCCATCACTGATAAGCGCATGACAAGGTTCTGGATGACACTCGATGAGAGCGCAGAGCTTGTCATCAATGCCCTTTTAAAGGCAGAGGGTGGGGAGATATTTGTGCCTGATATACCGTCGATGAAGATAACGGATCTCGCAAAGGCCATAGAGCCCAAGTGTACATTTAAGGCTATTGGCATAAGGCCGGGTGAGAAGATGCATGAGACGCTCATCTCAGAGGACGAGTCGCGAAAGGCGAAGAAGGTAAATGGCTTATATGTAGTATTACCACAGTTTTTTGAGAGGCAGAAGGCATATAAGAAATACGATAAGTATGCTTCAGTGCCTGAGAGGTTTAGCTATAGGAGCGATAATAATCCGAGATGGCTGAATGCTGCGCAGCTTAAAAAGATACTCAAGAGAATAGAGGATTAAAAGAGAGTGAAGATGATACCTTATTCACATCAGCATATAGACAAGAGTGACATAGAAGAGGTCATGAAGGCCCTGAGTTCTGACTGGATCACGCAGGGGCCTTGTGTAGCTGCATTCGAAGAGGCGCTCTGTAAATATACTGGTGCCAAATACGCGGTAGCCTTATCGAGTGGCACTGCTGCGCTTCACCTCTCAATGCTGGTGCTTGGCATAGGACAGGGAGACAGGGTAATTACTTCCCCCATAACCTTCTCTGCAAGTGCCAATTGCGCTGTATATGTGGGCGCAAGGCCAGATTTTGTGGATATAGATGATATGACATATCACATGGATATTGAGAAGCTGGACAGTCTCTTAAAGAGCCGTACCAAGAGGAAGAATATAAAGGCTATTATCCCGGTACACTTTATGGGCACAGTAAGTGATATTATCCGGATAAATGATATCTGCGCTAAATATGGCATAAGCATAATAGAGGATGCTGCGCATGCATTGGGTGCTGAATACAGCTTGGGGCAGCAAAATTTAAGAGTAGGCAATTCAAGACATTCTGATATCACGATCTTCAGTTTTCATCCTATTAAACATATTACAACGGGCGAAGGCGGGGCAATACTTACCAATGATAAGAAGATCCGCGATGCAGCGCGCACCTTGCGCCACCACGGCATAGTAAAGAGGAATCGTTTATTCTGGCATTATGATATACCGAGGATAGGGTTTAACTACCGCATTACAGACTTTCAGTGCGCGCTCGGTATTTCCCAGCTTAATAAGCTCGATAAGATGGTAAGAATGAGAAGAGAATTGGTCCGCCGCTATAATGAGGGGCTATGCAATATAGAGGGTGTGAGACTGCCTTATGAAAGAGAAGATTCCAGGGCTTCTTATCATTTATATGCTATACGCGTGCCAAAAGCAAGAAGAGATAAGCTCTATCTTTATTTAAAGAGAAAGGGCATATCTACACAAGTAAATTATATCCCTGTGCACCAGTTGTCGTATTATAAGAAGACCTTTGGATATAAGCAAAATGACTTTCCTGTAGCAGAGAGATATTCTAAGGAGTGCTTAAGCCTGCCGCTTTATACAGGTTTTAAAAGAGGTGACCAGGATCTCGTGATCAATAGTATAAAGGAGTTTTTTAAAAGGTGAAGAACCAGGATCTAGTAAAGAGGATATGTCTCGGAAGCGCGCAATTTGGCATGCCTTATGGCATAGCCAATAAGAGAGGCAAGATCTCCAAGGATGAGGTCTTCGAAATACTCGATTATGCGTATAATGCAGGTATCGAGTGCATAGATACAGCACCTTCTTACGGAGAGAGCGAAGAGGTCATTGGGGAATTTTTATCGCCGGAAAAACATAATTTTAAGATCATATCAAAGACACCTGAATTTGATAGATTCAGTAAGGATGCATTAAGGGATGCGCTTCAAGGAATACTTACCAGATTAAATAGAGAGAGCATAGAAGGGTGTCTGATACATAGATTTGATGATTTTATGAAATATGACGAGTTGTGGAGCGCGCTCGTTGACTTTAAGAGAGAGGGGTTTATTGGAGAGATAGGTTTTTCTCTGTATAGCGTAGAAGAATTAAGGATCGTGCTGGATAGAAAGCTTAATATCGACATTATAAATATCCCTTACAGTGTATTTGATAGGCGTTTTGAGCCATATCTTAAGGAACTCAAGGCACTTAATATAAAAGTAGTAGCAAGGTCAATATTTCTCCAGGGTCTGCCATCCTTAGAGAGAGATAGCTTAAAAGGCAGTCTGGTAAAGACTACGCCCAGCTTGAATGCATTGGGAGAGTTGGAAGTGAATAATAGCATATCACGATATGCTATGTGTCTTAACTTTGCGCTACTGAATCCGTATATAGATAAGGTTGTGATCGGTGTGGATACGCTAGACCACCTAATAGACAATTTAAAGAGCTTAGATCTTATAGATGTTGTAAGGGGCATTTATGGTTCACTCGCTGGGCTTAAGATAGATCATGAAGAGGTAGTATCACCAAAGAGATGGAGCTTGGTATGAGTATAATAGCTATTGTGCAGGCAAGAGTGGGTTCAAAGAGGCTCCCAGAGAAGATCTTCAAGAATATAGAAGGCAAACCTATGCTTTCACATGTAATAGATAGGGTCTCGAGCGCTAAGAGCGTAGATAGAGTCGTAATAGCTGCGACAGATAACCCCAGAGACAAAAGAATAGAGGCATTTGCAAAGAAGAATAGTATAGGCATATTCAGGGGATCTGAAGCCAACTGCCTTGATAGGTATTACAAGGCAGCAAAGAGATTTAAGGCTAAGACGATCATGCGTATTACAGGAGATTGCCCGCTAGTATGCCCTGAAGTGATAGATGAAGTGGCCAGCGTATATTTAAAGGGCAAGTACGACTATGTGACCAATTCCATGCTCTATACATACCCTGATGGATGTGATGTAGAGATATTCTCTTTTAAGGCACTGGAAAAGATGTGGCGAGAGTGTAAAGACCCGGTCTACACAGAACACGTCACCCCATACTTTAAGGTCTCAGGTAAGTTCCGGATCAAGAATGTAGAGAATAAGACGCCTGTAGATTCGAGGCAGTATAAATGGTCTATAGACAGAGACGATGATTTGAGATTTGCCAGAAAGGTATACCAGCATCTATATAAAAAGGAGAGACCCTTTTCTATGAAGAGTATATTGGGCTTGCTTGAAAAACACCCAGAGATCAAGAAGATAAATTCTAGTGCCATAGTGGACGAAGGGGATTTTAAGAGTATACTAAAGTCTCCGGCAATTGCCCCTTCTAAGAAACCCATCACAAGATCCCTTAAATTAAAGAAGAAGGCCGAAAAATTCATACCTGGATGCAGCCAGACATTCAGCAAGGCACCGTTTCAATTTGTCCAGGGTGTGTCTCCTGTATTTTTGGAGAAGGGCAAAGGCTGCCGTGTATGGGATATTGACGGTAATGAATATATAGACTATGCCATGGCACTTGCACCAGTAGTATTGGGGCATAACTATCCTGCAGTTACACACGCAGCAAAAAAGGCCCTGGATATGGGAACGAGTCTTACTCTGCCGCATAGATTAGAGAGTGAATTGGCAGAGCTCTTATGTGAAGTTATACCCTGCGCCGAGATGGTACGTTTTGGTAAGAATGGATCTGATGCCACTTCAGGCGCGGTCAGAGCTGCCAGGGCATATACAAAGAGAGACAGAATAGCCTGCTGTGGGTATCACGGATGGCAGGATTGGTACGTAGCTACGACTACAAGAGATAAGGGTATACCAGAAGCAGTAAAGAGACTGACACATACATTTGAATATAATAATATAGCCAGCCTGGAAAAGTTATTTGCCAAATATAGGGGTGAGATCGCCTGCGTAATCATGGAGCCTGTAAGTACGACTGCGCCAGAGGATAATTTTCTGGAAGAGGTGAAGGGAATAGCCCACAAAAATGGCGCGCTCTTAATATTTGACGAAATCGTTACAGGATTCAGGCTCTCACTCGGCGGGGCACAGGAGCGTTTTGGTGTAATACCTGATATGGCCTGCTTTGGCAAGGCCATGGGTAATGGTTTTCCAATATCCGCTGTAGTGGGAAGGCGTGATGTGATGAAGCTCTTTGATGAGATCTTCTATTCATTTACATTTGGCGGAGAGATCGTATCTTTAGCAGCCTCTATAGCCACTATCAAAGAGATAAGGGCTAAGAATGTGATATCACACTTATGGGAGAGGGGAAGAAAGATCCAGGATGGTTACAACTTCCTTGCAAGGGCGCATGGATTGCAGGATTACACAGAGTGCACTGGTTTTAGTCCTCGCACAGTAATAGGATTGCGTGCAAAAGACCGTAAGGATGACCTTATATTAAAGAGCGTATTTATGCAGGAGTGTATAAAGAGGGGCATACTCTTTACTGGGAGCCACAATATGAGCTTCAGCCATTCCAATAGAGAGATAGATTACACACTCAGGGTCTACAATACAGTGTTTCGCATTATAAAGGATGCATTTAAGAGAGGGGATTTAAGGAGACGCTTAAAAGGCACTCCAGTAACACCGGTATTCAGAAAGGTCTAGTATGAAGGCGATAATATTAACAGAGGGTGGTAAGGGCATAGGCCTCGGCCATATAACAAGATGCCTCTCCATATACGAAGAGTTCAAATCAAAAGGGCTTGATGTGCTCTTTGCTGTAAACCAGGATAGTACGCTTAATAATATCCTGACAAAGAATGGGATCCCTTATCTTAGCTATAATGGAATGGATGATATAGAAGATATCTTTACGCGCATAAATCCGGATATAGTGCTGATAGACTCGTATTCCCTGGATCTTGAGAGTTACTCAAAACTATCTCGTAATGCATCTCTATCCATAGCAATAGATGATTATAACAGGATCGACTATCCCGTCGATATAGTAGTCAACTCTTCTATCCATGCCAAGGAGTGTGACTATCTACCCTGTGAAGATAAGGTCTTTCTTTTGGGGCCTGAGTATTTTCCAAAGAGAAGCGGATTGGCGCCTGGACATGACCGCATAATAAATAAAGATATTGAGAAGATATTGATAACGTTCGGAGGCGATGACTCCAGGAAGATGACTCCCAGGATCATAAAGAAGATATTGTCAAACTTTGACAATATAAAGATAGAGGCCATCATAGGGCCCAATTTTTCCAATACCTCTTATATAGATAAGTTTAAATCGGATAAGAGGATAAGGTTTGTATTCAATCCGGATATAGAAGAGATCTCTTCAGCAATGCTGGATAGTGATATAGCGATATCTGCCGGCGGCCAGACCCTATATGAGCTTGCAATAACCGGTACACCTGGGATAGGTATAGGCATAGCCGAAAATCAACGCCCTGCCTTAGAGGCATGGCATAGCACAGGACTCATAAGATTTGCAGGCTGGCACGACGACGCAGATATATTACGCAAGATGCATAGTGCCTTAAAGGGCATGAAGGAGAAGCACGTAAGAGAGAAGGCATCAGAGATAGGCATAAATGCAATTGATGGTAATGGTGCTAAGAGGATAGCTAAGAGGATATTGCATGCAGCAAAAGAGAAGATTAGATCGTAGGAAAGAGTTTCCTATATTTACAAGGAAACGCTACTTTAACTTTGGGTCGAGCGGGCCTATACCCATTTCTGTAGTAGAGAAGATGCATGACTATCTTCTGAAGCAGGCTAAGGAAGGGCCATCCTCTCCTGGGTTTATGAGCGCGTACCTCTCTGACTATGTCAGATTAAAGAAGACGCTTGCAGGATTCTTAAATGTATCTAAGAGTGAAATAGCCATTACCCAGAATGCCACTGAAGGGATAAATATAGTCTTAAGAGGCCTAAAGTGGAAGAAGAGCGACACTATTATTACTACAGAATTTGAACATGCGGGATTAAAGGTGCCCCTCCAGATGCTGAAGAAGGCTTACTCAATTAAGGTTAAGATTATTAAGACTCATGGACGCGACACATCTTCAGTATTAACGGACATTAAAAGAGCAATAGATAATAAGACCAGACTCATTGCGCTTAGCCATGTAGATTATGTTACTGGAAGGCGTATGCCTATAAGAGAGATATCAAATATTGCAAAGAGACGCGGTGTTATGTTACTGGTTGACGGTGCACAGGCTGTAGGGGCTGTGCCAGTAGATCTTAAGAGACTTGGATGTGATTTTTACGTCTTTCCTTCACACAAATGGCTCTTAGGGCCGCACGGCATGGGGTGCCTCTTTGTATCGAAGAAGCGGCTTGAGACGATAAAACCTGTCTTTACTGGATGGTGCTCTGTAAATGATATTGCCCCGAGCGCTGTTGTAAGCGCACATAAAAAGACCAATAAGAAGAGGGACAAATATTCCTTTGTTATGGATGCAGGTAGATTTGCAGTCTCTACCTGGGATATAACCGGGGTAAAAGGATTCTTAGAGAGCATGCTTCTATTTAATAAATTCCTGGCAAATGATATAGATAAACGCGCAAAAGAGATAAGCACACTAAAAGAGAAGATGGCCAGGATACCGGGTGTATCATTGATTACGCCAAGAGAGAGCGAGGATTCAGCAGGCCTTATCTCATTTAAGATCAATAAGATCCCGTCTTTTGAGGCAACAAAGAGGCTCGTCTCTAAGGGTGTTGTTGTGCGGTATGTGCCAGAACTCGATTGCATAAGAAGCTCTATAAGCGCGGTGAATTCAAGCTCTGACATGGATTTTATGCTCAGGGGCCTAAGGAATGTAAGTAAGGAGAGTAAGAGCCGATGAAGCACGTAAGGATAGGGAAGAAGGTTATAGGCGAGAATCATCCTGTATTTATCATAGCAGAGATAGGCAGCAACCATAACCAGTCCTTAAAGACTGCAAAGAAACTTGTAGATATGTCAAAGGATGCGGGCGCAGACGCAGTAAAGTTCCAGTCTTTTACAATTGAAAATTGGCTCTCCAGGGAATTCATCTCATTTCCTACTGTAAAGGAGATGCGCAGTAACTTACGCAGGATGCTAAAGAAGTGTGAGCTTTCATATGAAATGTATAAGAAGATAAGGTCATATTGTGCCAGGAGAGATATAGTATGTTTTTCAAGCCCGTCACATTCTGACGACATAAAGGCACTTCTGAAGATAGGCACGCCGGCAATTAAATTTGGCTCAGTACAGATAACAGATATACCTACGATTCAATATGCTGCAAAG
>CAYLIX010000050.1:0-9270 GCA_964383775.1 uncultured Planctomycetia bacterium | reverse complement strand
ATTCGGCAAGATGAATAAGGTTCTCGGTAATTTCCCATTTAATGCGATATTGCATACTGCTCCTTTCAGGCGTTCGCAGAGAAAAGGATACTGGGATACACTGGAGCAGGATTTTCATTGGCATATCGAGATCATGCCGAGATTGACACAGGTAGCAGGTTTTGAGTGGGGCAGCGGCTTCTATATAAACAGCGTCCCTCCTGAAGAAGCATGCAGATTATTAAAGGAGGCTAAAGTCTAGATGTCTCAACTAAGGCGCGATCCCATAACTGGCAGATGGATAATAGTAAATACTGAAAAGTCTGTCTCTCCTAAGGCATTCAATATAGAGCACCCCAAGAAGAAGGGCAAGAAAGGCTGTCCATTCTGTCTCGGTAATGAAGATCAGACGCCGCCGGAGATAATAGCGCATAGGCGCGTTGGCAGTGCAAACTCTTCTGGATGGTGGATAAGGGTCGTACCCAATAAGTATCCAGCCCTTAAGATAGAGGGTGGTTTAGAAAAAGAGGGTATAGGCGTCTTTGATAAGATGAATGGCGTTGGTGCCCATGAAGTCATTATAGACTCAGCCGATCACTTCAAGGATTTTGCAGATGTAGACGATAAACAGGCAGAGGAGATAATCTGGGCGTATCTTGGTAGGTCCAGGGATTTACGCAGGGATCCTAGGTTTAAGTACATATTGATCTTTAAGAATTATGGTAAGGGAGCGGGCGCTACCTTAGAGCATCCGCATTCGCAGCTCATAGCATTGCCGATAGTTCCCAAGAGGGTCAATGAAGAGCTTAAGAGCGCCAAGAGCTATTATGAATACAAAGAGAGGTGTGTATTCTGCGACCTCTTAAGGCAGGAACTCGAGGATAAGGAGCGGGTAATATGTGAGAATAAGCACTTCTTATGCTTTGCGCCGTTTGTATCGAGATTTCCTTATGAGACATGGATCATACCAAAGAAGCACAAATCAGATTTCAGCCTGCTTGAGAAGGATGAGGTGAGGCCGCTTGGGATGATCATGCGAGATGCCCTGCATAAATTAAAAGTAGTGTTAAATGATCCGCCATATAATTTTATAATACATACCTCACCTATTAATGGGCATGAGAGGGAAGATTACCACTGGCATATAGAGATCATACCAAAACTTGTCAATGTAGCTGGTTTTGAATGGGGCAGTGGATTTTATATTAATCCTGTGGCCCCAGAAGAGGTTTCTAAGAATTTAGCAAGCGTAAAATAATGAACAAAAAGGAGGAAGGAATGAAGGTTAAGGTTGGAATTAATGGTTTTGGAAGGATAGGAAGAAACATATTACGGGCGGGTTATCAAAATGATGCAATAGAGTTTGTCGGGGTAAACGACCTCCCCGTACCTACAAATGTCCTGGCGCATCTATTAAAGTATGATTCAATATTGGGCCAGCTAAAGGCAAAGGTAGAGGCAAAGGAGAATTCACTCGTAATAGACGGTAAAGAGCTTAAGGTTATGACTCATAAGAGCCCGGCAGAGATACCATGGAAAGACCTTGGAGTGGATATTGTCGTGGAATCTACAGGTATATTCAGAGAAAAGACCAAGGCAGAGGCGCACATAAAGGCGGGTGCTAAGAAGGTCATAATATCAGCCCCTGCAAAGAACGAGGACATAACTATCGTCCTCGGAGTAAACGAAGGTATGTATGATGCATCAAAGCACAACATCATTTCAAATGCGTCCTGCACTACCAATTGCCTGGCACCCATTGCAAAGGTTCTGCTCGATAACTTTGGCATAGAGTGCGGGCTTATGACTACAATACACTCCTATACGAATGACCAGAAGATCCTCGATCTACCGCATAAGGATCTACGCCGTGCGCGCGCTGCAGCAATGTCAATGATACCCACTACTACCGGCGCAGCAAAGGCAGTAGGGCTTGTTCTCCCGCAGATCAAAGGGAAGCTCGATGGGCTTGCTATAAGGGTCCCAACACCTAACGTTTCACTGGTAGATCTAGTCTGCACAGTGGGCAGGGATGTTACTGCAGAGGAAGTAAATAAGGCCCTGGAGACGGCTGCTTTGGGCGAGCTTAAGGGTATCATGGAGTATTGTGAGTTGCCCCTTGTATCAAAGGACTTTAATACCAATCCACACTCTGCTATCGTGGATGCCTTATCTACATCCGTTGTAAATAAGCGTCTCGTAAAGGTGCTTGGTTGGTATGATAATGAATGGGGTTACTCCAATAGAGTGGTAGACCTTATCGATTATATCTCAAAGAAGGGTCTTTAAGCGCTAAAAGGTCCTTTACTCCAGCCATAAGAGGATAAAGAGATGTCAGTTAAGAAGAGGTTTGGGCTGATATTCGGCATCGTTATTTTTATCTTTGCTGCCTCCCATATCGCTACTATAATCCAGGCAAATAGAGTAGACCAGATCTTCAATAATTTTGAGATAAAGATCTATCAGGGCTATAATAAACTTGAAGAGAATATCTCCATTGCAAAGGAGATGGTAAGGCTTCAGAAGGAACGCCAGAGAGAGTGGAAGGCAGAGAAAGAACTGGCTGCGACTGAAGAGATGCTCGGTGCCCTGCTCGATGCCAATCTTCAGAAGATCATTCGTAAGGATGTTGAAGATGCGAGACACACTGCACGAAACCTCCTAAATAGCATAAATTATATAGGTTTTATCCTCCTCCTAACCGGGGTCATTATCGGCTGCGGTGCAATAATCATTTTAAGTGGAAGTATTGCACGATTGCTAAGAAGAATTAGCGCTGCTGCAGACCAGATAAAAAAGGGAGATCTGGATAGTGATATCAATATAGGCAGAGGATACGACACTGAAAACCTGCTCAGTAGTCTTAAGAAGATCGTAGAAGACTTAAAGAGGGGTAGGGATGCAGCGCAGATCATAAAGAGTAGAGACGCCCTCATTACGGGGATCGAAAAGCAGAAGACAAAACTCCGTGATGAGATAAATACCATGCAGAGAAAGCTTGTCGAGCAGAAAGAGCTTATATCCGGCCCAAAGAGAAAGGCTGCAGAGATAATCGATGAATACCAGAGGGATAGAGAAGACCTCGAGAGATTAAAGATCGAACTAAAGAAGGCAAGGGATCAAAAGGAGTCCTTATCAAGAGAATTAGAGGATAAGGTCAAGGAGAGAACAGCAAGACTGTCGCTTCTCTACAATATCTCAAATGCGATCTCCTATACCATGGATTATCAAGAGCTCCTCAAGCTCGTTATGGAGTCCCTCTTTAAGGCGGTTGATTTTGATATTGCGAGTGCCATCCTCTTTGATGATGCAAGTGCGGATATTACTCTCAAACCCGCATATCCCGAGAGCGTTAAGTTTGTTGAGAAGGCCAAGAATGATCTCATAGATTATACGTCCAAAGTTATTTCAGAAGATATCCGAAAAAAACATATTAGTACCTTTCTTATACCTGCGACCCTTTCACAGGGCATAGCAAAGGCGAGAGATTTTAAGAAAGTATCCTCTTCATTTAATGAACCGTTTATGGTGCGCGGAAAGATAGCGGGTATGCTCAATGTATCAAGCTGTAGAGAGGGCATATTTGATGAGGATGATCTTAAACTCATTCGTACAGTTACTAAACAGGCCTCTATAGCCATCGAGAGGGTACAGGCAGCTATAAAGGCAGAGACATCAAAGATGGAGAGCATGGTGGAGAGCATGGCTGAGGGCGTAGTCATGACCGATGACCAGGGTGAAGTCGTAATACTCAATCCCCAGGCTCGTTTTATGCTCGATTTTGACCACAGCGAAGAGATCACCAGTAAGAAATTGGGTGATAAGATGAAGCAGCTCGATCTTGATAAGGCGCTTTACGAATGCCAGGATAGAGATACCCTTACAGTAAGAGAGATCATCTTGCCGAAGGCCAAGAGCCAGATAGTGCGATCCGATATGTCACCGGTTAAGGATGTAAAGGGTAATACTATAGGTATCGTAACGATATTGCGCGACATTACGAGGGAGAAGGAGATCGATAGGATGAAGACGGAATTTATAACTACGGTCTCCCATGAGCTGCGCACACCTCTATCTATTACCAAAGAGGGGATTTCGCTTGTTCTGGATAAGATCCTGGGTGAGATAAACGAAAAGCAAGACAGGATACTCAAGACTGCAAAGGGGAATATAGATAGGCTCGCGCGTATTATAGATGACCTTCTTGATATCTCGAAGATCGAGGCAGGTAAGGTAGAGCTTAAGAGAGAGCTTGTCAGTATGACAGAGATCATGCAGAGGATAGTCTCTGCATTTGAGAAGAAGGCCGAAGGTAGAGGCCTTAAGATAAAATTGAGGCTTCCAAAAGAGATCATAAAGATCTATGCAGATTCAGACAAGATAACCCAGGTCTTTACAAACCTTATAGGCAATGCCATGAAGTTTACAGAGAGAGGCCATATTGAACTGGCTCTTTTAGATAGGGATGAGAAGATAGAGTGTACTATCGTAGATACAGGCAGGGGTATATCAAAAGAAGATCTGCCCAGGCTCTTTGCAAAGTTCCAACAATTTGGCCGTACTGCAGGTGGTGGGGAGAAGGGTACAGGGCTCGGGCTCTCCATTGCAAGGGCGATAGTACATATGCATAAAGGCGAGATCTGGGCTGAGAGCACCATAGGTAAAGGCACCAAGTTTATCTTTACCCTTCCCAAATATACTCCAGAGAAGTTCTTTATAGAACATGTTGACGATGCAATAGCCCAGGCCAAGAAGGGTAAGACAAAGATGTCTTTAATCTCTATATCTACTAATAAGGACCAAATGTCTCATTTGAGCAGCATAGAAGGTATAATCAATAAGACGCTTCGCCGCACAGGAGATATTACTGTCAGAGATACTGGCGATATCGTGGTGCTCCTTGTAGATTGTGATTCTAAGGGCGCATCTGTAGTGCGGGACAGGCTGAGGATGGCCTTGACAGCTTATAATGTGAGGTATAACCTTGCTACATATCCTGACGATGGATTGAGCGCAGAAGACTTGATAAAGAAGACAAGGAGGAGGTAATATGCTTAAGAAGATCCTGATAATTGAGGATGAAGCAGACCAGATAATGGTCTTAAAGACGCGCCTGGAGGCAAATGATTTTTCAGTCATCTCTGCAACTGATGGTGGTGAAGGTCTGAAGAAGGTATATAGGGATAAGCCTGATATGATAATATTGGATGTGCTGATGCCCAATATAGATGGTATAGAGGTCTGTAAGAGCCTGAAGAAGGATCCTGAAACAAAGTCTATTCCCATTATCATAATCACAGCAGCAGGGCTTAAGGATATTGAGAATATGTGCGCTACAGCGGGCGCAGACGGATGTATTAGAAAGCCTTATGATTCTACAGAGCTCGTTAAGAAGATCAAGACCCTGTTACATTTAGAGTCTTAGAGAGCAGTTTAAGGTGGCTAAAGTAAAGATCCTCATAGTAGATGATGAAGCCCAGATTAGTGAGGCATTGGGAAGATACCTTATGAGGCGCAGCTACGAAGTAGACGTAGCTTACGATGGGCTTAAGGCAAAGGAGCTCTTAAAGACCAATACTTATGACTGTATTATCTTTGATTGCAATATGCCGGGGCTAAATGGCATAGAACTGGCCAAGATATTAAAGGCCAATAATGCCGATACAAAGAGAATCATGCTCTCAGGATATGACCTTATTAATGAAGAATTTGCCAAGCATCTTGCGATCGACATATTCTTAAGAAAACCCATCTCTCCATCCGAGATAGAACAAGCAATAGGTAGAAAGCCATAAGCTGTAACATATTTATTTATAAGTAGTTATGACGAAGCGAAACGTCCCCTTTTGCAAGGGGGCTTGACTAATAAGGGTTTGTCAGGTAAGCTTGTATATAGATATAGGGCACACTTAAGTGTGCCTAGATGTTCTTTAAAGAGATGTCACGATAAAGGCAAACTGCCTGAAAAGGTAGGGCGCAAAGCCGCGAGCCATAGCGTATAGGACGATGGTAGTCGGGCTGCCGAAGAAGAAAAAGTGTATTATATGCGCTCTACTGCCAATAAGGCGGTAGGGCTTTTTTATTTGGCAAGAGACCTTAAAATGGTTGCAGTAACATGTAAGAGGTGAATGGTATGGTGTGGAGAATGCAGAAGAAGATAGGTATTACAGAGGCCATACGCAAGATTGGCGTTTCACCTGAACGCCTGAGATACTGGGAGCTTAAGAATGTTGTCAAGCCTTCCTATATATATCAGGGCACAAAGAAGGTGAGGCGATATTCGCAGAATGATATAGATATAGCTTTGGAGATCAAGAGGATGATAGACAAGGGTGGATATACACTAAAAGGTGCTGCAGAGAGACTCAATAGGCCTTATAGAGGAGAGTAGACCTAATATGGTAGCGACAAAAGGCGCAAAAGACAGGTACTTAAAGAAGATCCTGGAGAAGATAAAGCAGGAGAGAAACCTGGACTTCTCGCAGTATAGAGAGAGGATCTTAGCGCGCAGGGTAATGGCGCGCGTTAGGATGAACAAGAGAGAGAACTTTGAAGAGTATTATGCTTACCTTAGGTTTCATTCTGAAGAGATGGATAGTTTAATGGATGCCATGACAATAAACGTAACGGAATTTTTCCGCGATAAGGATGTCTATGATGTGATAGAGAATAAGGTAATACCTGAGATGCTTTCCAGAAAGAAGAGATTGAAATCGCATACCATACGCATATGGAGCTGCGGCTCTTCTTCAGGTGAAGAGGCGTACTCAGTATTGATACTTTTGGCAGAGGCCCTTGGTACAAAGCTTGCTAATTACACACTCAATATATACGGAACAGATATAGATAGCCAGGCATTGGCAAAGGCGAGAGAAGGTGTGTATGAAACCCGCCAATTTAAGAACCTTACCAAAGAGAAGACAGCCTTAATCGATAAGTACTTCTACGATGTTGGCAATGGAAGATTCTGGATAAGAGAAGGGTACCCCCCATACATGAACTTTATGTATCACGATGTTATAGATGACGTTCCGATCGATTGCATGGATATTATCCTCTGCAGAAATCTACTCATATATTTTGACAGGAGGTTACAGGAGCAGGTATTTGAGCATTTTAGAATGTCGCTTAATAAGGGAGGCTTCCTTATATTAGGCAAGGTTGAGTCATTGTCTGGAAGGGTAAAGGATGAATTTATTGAGTATGACAGAAATGCACGCATCTACTCTAAGAGATAGGAGAAGGATTATGGCAGCAAAGAAAGCTAAGAAGCGCAAGTCGAAAAGTTCTGGTAAGACTGGAAGAGTATCTACCAAATCCACTGCCTTAAGGTATCTTACTGGAAGCGAGAACTTTAATGAGCTTCGTAAGACTGCCAGGCTGGATATACCTATTAAGGTAAGGTATTCTGTTGCGAGTAAGGGTACCAGGACGCCGCAAGGCGGGGTTACAAAGGATATATCTCTTGGCGGATGCCTCTTGGTCGTTACAGAGAAACTTCCAATAGATACAGAGCTTACGCTTGAGATTCTACTAGGAGAAGGTGGGTTAGAGACCCTTACATTAAGTGGAAGGATAGTCAGGCTGAATAGATCTCAAAAGGGGCTCTATGAATATGGCATTACCTTTAATAACTTGAGCAGCCAGGGGCGCAGGCTCTTTGCTGATTATTGTTTTGCAAGGATGTATGAGATGATAGGCCTAAATGAATGGCCTACGGACAAAAGTAATAAAAAAATAAGGAGGTCCTAAAATGAGGATCGGTATAGGTGTAAAGATCATAACTGGTTTTATGTTTTGTGTGATAGCGCTTGTGGCATTCGGGCTTCTCGTGAACAACTCCTTTAATAGGGTGGAGGAGGGCGTTGAGATCATGCATGAGCATTCTGAGGAACTTGAGGTTATAGCAGATCTGCAAATCATGTTGTCACACACAATCATGCCTGTTAATGATTATATCATAACGGCCAACCCTGAATATAAGGCCGAGTATGAAAAAGACTTAGCAGAGCTCAAGGCACATATAAGGAGGATAGAGGCCCTGGACCTTACGCGGGAAGAGAGGGCAACTATAGAGGATGTCAAAACCAGTGTAGAGAACATAGATAGGGTAGCAATCCGCATCTTCAAAATAGATGTACAGGCAGCTAATATCGAGGCCTCCAACCTTATGGAGGAGATGGATTATAAGTATGCGGAGCCCGCTATAACACTCGTTGAGAGCATGCATTCAGTGATAAGTGAACACATTGATAATGCAATGCTTGAGGCTGACACATTGCACCATCAGGTTGACCGGGTAATGCTTATAACCATAATCATAGTCGTCTTATTTGCTACTGTGCTGGGTCTTGTTATTTCACAGGCCATCTCTCGGCCCATAGCTAAACTGGCTGAGATTTCAGCTGATGTGGCAAAGGGTGACCTGACCAAGACCGCAGATATCAAGACAAGGGATGAGGTTGAAGACCTGGCAAACTCATTCAATACCATGATTGTAAATTTGCGCAAGATAGTCCTGGCTGTGCTGAGTGCAGCAGACCGCGTGTCAACCTCATCGCAGCAGCTCTCATCGAGCGCCCAGGAGATGAATGCTACTACAGACGAGGTTTCAACAACAGTGCAACAGATAGCCAAGGGGACTGAGACACAGGCGCAGAGGGTTGATGAGACACAGAAGGTCATGGAGCAGATGGCTGCTTCTGTAAATCAGGTATCAAAGAGTGCACAGGATGCAGCAGGCCAGGCGCAAAGTGCCGCAGAGACTGCACAGACAGGCGGAAATGCAGCAGGTAAGGCACAGGATAAGATGCTGCAGATCTCAGGCACTATTGTAGGTTCATCCGAACAGATAAAGAAACTTGGTGAGCGATCTGACCAGATAGGCGATATAGTCAATGTCATTACCAACATAGCAGATCAGACCAATCTGTTGGCATTGAATGCTGCTATTGAGGCAGCAAGGGCCGGTGAATATGGCAGGGGCTTTGCTGTAGTCGCTGAAGAGGTAAGAAAGCTTGCAGAAGAGAGCGCTAAGGCAGCAGAAGAGATATCAAAACTGATTAAGGATGTGCAGAGAGATACATTAAGCTCTGTAAAGAACATAGAAGGCGCATCAAAAGAGTCTGAAGCAGTAAAGGATATTGCCCAGAAGGTAGGTGGCTCACTCGCTAATATTATAAGAGGCACTGAAAGTGTAGCCACTGTGATAGAACAGGTGTCTGCTTCAAGTCAGCAGCAGGCTGCAGGTGCCAAGCAGGTCTCCAAGTCTATAGCAGATATAGCGTCTGT
>CAYLIX010000049.1:1857-9434 GCA_964383775.1 uncultured Planctomycetia bacterium | reverse complement strand
TAATATAAACATATCTAGAGATATCCTTGCTAGAAAATATATGCCAAGAAGTTTATCGAGTGAAGCCGGCAAAAATGCCATGACCGATACAGGCGCTGCTTCTGACGAATCGGGTATCCATGTATGAAATGGTATGGCACCTGCCTTTGCAAATGCGCCGCTAGCGAGCATAAGAAACGCTGTTATTGCCAATCCACTATTTAATGGGAGCGAGATATCACTTATGGAGAATGTTTTGGTTATGGAATACAATATACCTACGCCCATTATCATAAGCGCATCAGTCCCGCCTATTATTATAAGGGTCTTCTTACCGGCTTGTGATGCGTTTGGACCTCCCAGATTAATGAGTAGATAGAGAGTTATACCGAGAAAGCCCCAGCATGTTAAGAAGAATATAAGGTCATTTGCCAATACCGCGCCTATAGAGCCGCCTATGGTCATCAAGAGATAACCATAGTATTGATTCAGCCCATCTTTGCCTTTCATAAATTTGACTGAATATAGTGATATTAAAAGGCCGAATACTGTTATGAAGAGCGCTACAAAACCACTTAGGTTATCCATCTGCAGCACCAAGGTCCTGGCAAAGGCAGATGAAAGAGGCCTCATCCTGAATAATTCCAATACCAAAAAGAAGACCAACCCGGAAATAACGACTGATATGCCCTCTTTAATGAATCTGATCCTGTTGGGGATAAAGAGCACTGCAATCCCGGCAATGATCGGTATCAATATTGGATAGAATAATGCGCTCACTTTAATTCCTTACCTGTCATCTTTTTGTAGAGTCTCCTCGTCTTATCCTGGGAAAGCTTTATAAGCTCTTCCCCACTCAATACCTTATCCTCACCGCGCTTAACGACCGTCATCCTCTCAGTGCAGCAATAGCATGGGTCTATCGCGGCCAATATTATTGTAGCATCCGATATGGTCTGGCCGATTACTGTAGATTTGAATGTGGGGAAGTTCATAAAAGTGGGTGCCCGTACCTTATGCCTTACAGGTGCATTTGATCCATCTGACTTAACATAATGGAATACCTCGCCTCTCGGCGCCTCTGCATGGCCTATGCCTTCACCAGGCAAGACCACTTTTGGATTTGAATCTATGGATCCCTTTGGCATCTTGTCCAGGCATTGCTTTATTATACTGATCGACTCATACATCTCGAGTATCCTTATAACAGCCTTTGCAAAGACATCGCCCTCTTTTTGAGTAATTACATTCCACTTTACCCTGTCATAAGCTGCATAGGGCTCATCACGCCTCACATCCTTATCCACTCCAGAGGCCCTGGATGTAGGTCCGAGCGCACTATAGCTCAATGCATCTTCTTTTGAGAGTATTCCTACGCCCTTAAGCCGCGCTGCAAGTACGGGATCATCCAATACTGCACCCTTAAACATATCCACTGCACGCAGAGTATCATCCATGCCCTTTAATAGGCCTGGGACATATTCATCCTCTATGTCTCGCTGTACACCGCCTACCTTCATCATACCATAGTTCTGCCTGTTGCCTGTGACGGCCTCGAATATGTCACAGACGATCTCTCTGTACTTCCATGCCCACATCCATACTGTATTATAACCGAGAAAATGGCCTGCTAGCCCCAGCCATAAAAGGTGTGAATGGAGCCGTTCCAGCTCTGCCACTATAGTCCTTATATATAAGGCCCTCTCCGGCACCTCTATATTGGCTATATCCTCTACTGCCTGGACAAAGGCTATTGGATGGCTAGTTGAGCATATGCCGCATATACGCTCTACCAGGAATATTATCTTATGAAAGCTCTTAGTCTCAGCGATCTTCTCTATACCCCTGTGCACATAGCCTATCCTTACATCTATATCTACTACCTTTTCACCCTCTACAGTAAGCCTGTAAAATTCCGGCTCTTCCTGGAGCGGATGGTATGGGCCTATGGGTATAACTACTTTATGACTCATTCTTATAATCCTTTCTCAAGGGGTATACACCTTCTGGCCAATCATCCGGCAGAAGCAGCCTCTCAAGATTAGGGTGGTTTATGAAATCTACACCGAAGAGCTCATGGATCTCGCGCTCTATCCATTCTGCGCCCTTCATCATGGGTGTTATAGACTCTATCGCAGCCTTCTTCTTTGGAATATCTACTCTCAACGAGATCGTAAGACCAGCCTTATCAAATGTAAAATGATATAATATCTCAAAATTATCCGGCAGATCAAGGCAGCTCGCTGTATTGAACCTTGCGCCAAGCTCTTTATAGACAAGCGTTACAGCTTTTAGTAGATCCTTACTCGCTATATCTATATAGGCCCTCTTGTAGGACTTCTCAAAGAAGTTCTTTATATCTTTGCCAAGCGACCCCTTTATCCTCTTTATTATCTCTTCTTTTTTCATTTTACCTTACTCAATTTTGTGATGAGCTTTACAACACCCGCCATGATCGCCTCAGGCTTGGGCGGGCATCCTGGTATATATACGTCCACTGGTATAACTTCATCGAGTGGCTTTGCAGCTGCGTAGCTTCCTCTATATATATGCTGCGATGCAGCGCAATTCCCCACTGCCACTACTACGCATGGTTTTGGCGTCTGCTCATAGACCCTCTTTACACGGCTCACACCCTGCTTATTCACTATGCCCGTACAGAGCAGTACATCTGCATGGCGCGCACTACCCACAAGCATCATGCCGAACCGCTCTATATCATACCGCGGCGTGAGACAGTCTAGTATCTCTATATCACAGTTGTTGCAGCTTCCAGAACAGAGGTGAAAGACCCAAGGTGACTTTAAGAGCGCTTTAAGTTTTATACTCAAGTCTATACTCCTATAAATGCCAGTACTACGGCCAATATTGCAATCGCCGTTACCGGCCCCCAGAAGAAGTTCAATGCCTGATCTATCCTTATGCGGGGATTAGTATTTCTTATTAATACTATTACCACCAAGAGAAGTACATATTTCAAGATGGACCATATTATATCAGGAAAGGCTATATTCATACCACCCATAAATAAAGTTACCAAAAATATCGGCAGTGTGAATAACATCATGGCCCGGGTAAGCTTGAATATGGCCAATGGTGTACCTGAATACTCTATAAATACCCCTCCCATAAGCTCAGTCTCTGATTCAGGCGCATCAAATGGGACCAGTCCCAACTTCGCCTGCATACATATGATCGCAACCAAGAGAGCTAAAAATCCTGATACGCTTCCTGCAAATGCCCCGGAGCCTGCCTGGAATGTCAGGAGTTCTCCTATCCTTATCATGCCGCCAGACTTTATAATAACTACGACTATGGCGAGTATAAACGGCAGCTCATAACTCAATACAAGCTTCATCTCTCTCGATGCCCCTAAAGAGGCGATTGGGTTACCCGAAGAGAATGCGCCCATTATGATCGCTATAGACGGTATGGCCAGCAGATAGAGGACGACTATTATGTCTCCTATAAACCCTGTCTGGGGATTAATATTCATAACCCATACAATGGTAGATACGAGCGTGATACTTACCAATCCCAATACAGGTGCTATCAAGAATGTCATCTTGCTTGCCGTAGAAGGAATTATCGTCTCTTTTCCCAAGAGCTTAATGATATCGACCAAAGGCTGATACCATGGCGGCCCTACCCTCCATTGCACCCTGGCAGTCACCATTCTATCTATCCAGCTTGCCACGAGCCCTACAATGGCCGTAAAGAGAAATCCCGGTATGACTAAAAACTGAAATAGTATCTTCACTTTCTCTTCCAGTGCTTGGAATGCACTATTACATTATCGCCTATTGCGTATAGGTCCTTCTCTTCGTCTTTTGTAAAATCACCGTATTTGATGGCGCCGCAATCACACTCACTCACACACTCAGGTGTCTCATTAGATTTTAAACGATTAATGCAAAGATCACAGCTATATGCCATATAAGGTATAAATTCCGGAAGTATGACGCCTGAATGGCATGCATGTGAACAGGTTTTACAGCTTGTGCAGCGCATATTGGCTCTACGCAATATCTTATCTTCGCCCTTTTCCAGTGCCTCAAATGGGCAGCTCGTTACACAATTAGGCTTTTCACATTTACGGCACACTACAGAATAGGTAGCCACTTCCTGGAGTGAGCGCATACCATAATTGTCCACATGATGATAATAGGTACATGCTTCTTTGCACTTATCATTGTGCTCGTTAAACTTCTCCAGATCTATATAAAGTCTCTTTACTCCCATATATTAGGGTAGTCCTTTATCTTGTCATATGTAAATACAGGGCCGTCCTTACATGCATAGAAGTTTCCCACGCGGCAATGGCCGCACTTTCCTATGCCGCATGACATATTCTTCTCCATAGATAGATATATCTGTCTATCTTTAAATCCCATATCGAGAAGCTTAAGTGTCACAAACTTCATCATTATAGGAGGGCCGCATACTACTGCAATGCTATTATTCAAATCTATGTGAGATTTATCCAGTATAGTGGTAACAAGCCCGGTATTGCCTTTCCAATGGCCATCCCCGGAATCGACTGTAATGATAGTGTCTGCCTTTCCATTGCCCGACCATTCCTTGATCTGATCCTTATATACCAGATCCTTTGGTGTCTTTGCTCCATACCTTAAATATATCTTCTTATATTTGGCTTGATCATTAAATAGAGCATATAATAGGCTTCTTAAAGGCGCAAGCCCTACGCCACCACCCGCTATAAAGATCTCCTTACCTTCATAATCCTTCAATGGATAACCTGCGCCATAAGGCCCGCGAAGCCCCACGATATCGCCCTTCTTCATACTGTGGAGCCTATCAGTAACCCTGCCTACCTTCATTATAGTAAATTCAAGCCTTGTATCGTCGTTTGGGTTGGATGAAGGCGTAAATGGGCCTTCACCGTATCCTGGAATGGAGAGCTCCATGAATTGTCCGGTCTTAAAGGGCATCTTTTCACGTGGTTTTAACGCAAAGGTAGTAATATTAGAGGTCTCCTGTTTTATATCTATTATCTCGGCCTCTATGAATTGATAAGGATTGTTCATCTACTTTCCCTTTATAGCCCTCTTTAATACTTCCCTTATATCTATCTCGCCCGGGCATACCTCTATACAACGGCCGCAGCCAGTGCACCCGAATGTACCCAATACATTGTGGAAGAACTCAAACTTTTTGTCGAATCTATTTCTCAATCTCTCAAAGAGGTGTTTTCTTGGATTTGCATTGCCTGCTACCTTTGCAAACCTGTTGTATAGACAAGCATCCCATGACTTAAATCTTGCCTTTATCTCACTCTTCTTCTCGTCTGTAAGAAAGAAACAATGGCACGCAGGACAGCAATGATTGCAACCGCCGCACTCTATACATGTCGATGCAAGCTCATTCCACATATCTACATTATTAAAAGATCTCTTGATGCTGCCAGTTATAGAGGTGCTAGTCGGTGTATTATTTGCTTTAATCTGGTTCTTTAAGCCTTCCTTAAAACCCTCTCTCGTCTTCTTCCTCGTCTTTACCTTGGAGTCCTGTGCCTTTGAAAAGAGGGTCTTATTCTTTGCTATCAGCTCTTCCCCCCTCTTTGAACCAACCTCTACCAGGAAATCCTCTACCTCTTTCGTAAGATTAAGGTCAAAGCCTTCTTCCGGGTAAGGATCTATATCGAGCGCCACACAAAAACAATTCTCCTGTAATAAATTACAGTCGCATGATATTATGATAGTCTCTTCCCTGCGCTTAAGATAGAATGGGTCTTTCGGGTCAGTCTCTTTATAGACAAAGTCCTGTATCCTAAGGGATGTGATATCGCAATTCTTTACCCCCACCAAGGCCAGGGCCTTATCTCTTCCCTTAGGAGGGAATGAGTCTACTCTCTCTCTTGATAGGTTTAGGAAACTCTTGAGGGGTTCACAAGGGCGTATTTGGTCTACTACATACTCATCTTTACACTCAGGGACAAATCTTGCAAAGCTTATTTTGCCGTCTCTACCCTTCGGAATATATATATCCGCATCTTTTGAGAGGTTAGATAAGAATGTATGAAATTTCTCTTTAGTTATAGTATATAGGTTATTACTCATTTAGATTAATAATTTAAAAAGGTTGAGATTAAATTATAATATAGTAGTGGTATGCATGTCAAGTACATACGTAAAAAATAAATGTAGGGCACATTTTAGTGTGCCCTACATCTGTACCATCCCCAATCGGCGAAAGAGAATTACGCTGCAAGCGCTGCCTGCAATTCGCTCTCTCTCTGATTCTGATACTCTTCCAGACCATCGTCGAGAACTGGCCTTGCATCTGGGAAATCTGCAAATACCTTATCTACAAAGCCAAATGGATTCTCAAATATAGCGGTAAATAAGGGCTTTCTATCCATTCTTAATTCTTTGCCCGTTACCGCACTATAAAGGTCTCTAAATATATTAAAGTACTCGTCTGCGGTGTCAGCATCTCTTAAACTCTCTGCATCTAGTGTACGTAAGAACTCACCATATGCCAAGAGCGCCTGGACAAATACGACCTTTGTGCTATCGACTGCGCTGTGACTTATTATAGTTGCCTTATTTGCAAGCTGATTTACATACTCCTGCTTCAGTCTAGATATATCGTTATGTGACAAAAAGAGTAGGGCATTCTGCCTATTGGCGTTCTTATGCAGCTGACCAACTATGCTGTCATATAAGGCCTTGCCTTCTCTATCCTGCATTATAGTCATCTGCCTTATGTCACTGTACCTACCATCTTCTAGATGCTCATTCAATCTTCCTATGGTACTATCCCATGCCTGCTTATTCCAGCCATATAGACCCAATCCCATATGTATGTATACCTCTCCTCCTTCTGGCATTGGGAATGTATCTGGAAACTCTTCCAGGAGCGTCACACTCCTCTTAGACTCATCCTTTATTCTATCAATATATGGACCTATATCTACAGAAGCTAATTCCTCTGCTTCTCCCTCATCACCCCTCTCTGGCTCAGCCATGTCCGGGGACTCTTCGGGTTCTGGTCTAAGTGTAAATATCTCCTCTAGTGCAACTACTCTCTTCATCATCACATCCAATGCACTCTTTGCTATTCCTTTCGTTCCTTTTCTGTCTTCGACACTTGAAAGATGAACTAGCTGCAAACCTGCGAGCTTGGTATATAACCCAGCATGTTCTAGTGCACGTATTATTGGGTGTACTAGGTAAGTCATATTAACTTCTCGTGCTAGTGCCTCAGCCAATAGGTATATAGCCAATGGCTCTTCTTTTGAAAGCTCTACTATCTGGCCTAGTAATTCATCACGAGCATCCAGTTGGCCTGGATCATCCTGTTTTTCTACAAGCTCACTGGCAAGCCTTGCTAATCTGGGCCTACTAGCAAACATCTCTTCTAGGGATATTACTCTCATCTCTTGTAATGCCCCTTTTGCTATCTCTTTCGTCCCCTTTCTATCATCGACACCTGCAAGGTGGCGTAGCTGAAAACTTGCAAGCGGAGTATATATCCCAGCGTCTCTTAGTGCATTTATTATCGGATGTATCCGATAAGACATATTAACTTCTCGTGCTAGTGCCTCAGCCAATAGGTATATAGCCAATGGCTCT
>CAYLIX010000049.1:0-1757 GCA_964383775.1 uncultured Planctomycetia bacterium | reverse complement strand
TCTTTTGAAAGCTCTACTATCCGACCTAACAATTCATCACGAGCACCCAGTTCGCCTGGATCATCCTGTTTTTCTAGAAGCTCAATGGCAAGTTCCGCCAATGTCTTATCAACCACTTCTACCCCATCACCCTTCTCCGGCTCAGCCATGTCCGGTGACTCATCCACATGCATCTTCTCTGCTGCAAAGTATGCAGCACCTATAGCCTGGCCAAGCTCTTTTATAGTATCATCACCAGGAGGTGTAGTAATAGTTATGTGATTCAATTCCGGAAACATACTGTGTAAGTGCTCATTTGCAGTCCTTAAGAGGAAGTCTCCTGCGCCAGTATGTATCTCCTTGCCACCCACTTCAACTTCATTCTTTGTAACACGGCCTACTATGACTACATTCTCTATCTCCAGTGCATGGGTAGACTCTGCAACAAACTCTGCTAAATACTCTGCAGTCTTTTGGAATGCCTTTATTGCACGATCATCTCCTTCTGCAAAGAGGTGCTGCACTGCAACAAGTTTATCACCATCTTTTGCAAACCCGCTTAAGTCTATTCCCAGTTCTTCTGCTATGCGAAGGACTGGCCTCTGTGATGCATATTGCTGTCCTGCACCTTTTACCTCAGTAACTGAGTGGCCTACGCCATTTGGATATATTACTACATTACCCATTTCTGTAAGATAGTCTGCAGCCCTTCCTTGGCCATCCACATATCCAGCTGCAAGGCCTGTACCAAGGGCTAGACCCAGGGTATTCGGTGTATTCATCTCTACTGCTGCCCACTTTGCTAATGCTCTACCATCGTTTAAGAGAAATGTCGGCACATTATAATGAGTGCGTAGTCTATCTGCTAAGGCTATGATCTCTTCTTTTTGTGCATCTGTGGACAAGCCACCTACTAATGGGCTAAATCCTACGCCAGTTGCACGGTCTCCTTTTGTAGCTACATTTATGCTTATTGCAAGAGGAGGCATATCTGTCAGGCCTGCTTCTTTAACTACTCCATCTATAAGATCCTTTAATATAGGTATATGGCCTCTTGGTTCATCCTCTCTTAATGGATCCTCAATATCCTTGGATGACCATGCTATTATATTGCTTGATAGGATCTCGCCATCTTTCAACACAACTGCCTTTACATCACTTCCGCCTATATCTATGGCTACATATGTGCCCTTCTTCGTCTCTTCTGGAGATAAGGCTACGCCTTCTGGCTTATACTCTTTAATCCTCTGAATATCATCTATCTCTGCGCGTCTCATATTAAATTTACGTTCGTTTACACCAGATAGGTAGCCTTGTACACCCTGGAATCCATATGCAGGGGATGCGCCTTCAGGCTTTTCATTGAATTGCCTCTCCAGGCTTCCATATAAAGAATTACCAGCATTCACAAGCACTTGCTCTGCGCCATACGTAGCAAGGTCCCTGTAGATCTGGTAGAGGAGGTATCGTGTAGTAACCTTTAATCGCTCTTCGGAAGTAACGAGTGGCACTTCATACTCTCTTACTATTGCACCCTCTTCTATTCCTTTAGCATATGCCACTGTAATGGTCTGGGAAGGATATATGCGCGCTATCTGTGCCATTAGATCATGGTACTCTTTCATAGTAAAGTCTTCTTCATTAAATCTCTCTTGCAGCCTTGCAAATAGATTTTGTGAATCGATTGCCCTTTGCAATGATCCTTGATCAATATTCATTCTCGTTGCAGCCACATCTGTTCCTATATTCCTGGCTGCCAGATCATATAAAGCCCCAGC
>CAYLIX010000048.1:0-9564 GCA_964383775.1 uncultured Planctomycetia bacterium | reverse complement strand
AAACCCTGCTGCGACAGCATGCTCTATAAGGTCTTTCATGCCATCCAGTTCCTTCTTCGGGTCTTTCTTAAACTTCTTTATATTGATCTGGAAATGGTCTCCCTGCACAAATACTGGTCCTTCATACCCCTCCCTTATAGCAGCAGCTACACATATAGCAGCATACTCTACAGGTGGCTGTGCAGTATATCCCATCTCTGACTTTGCTATCTCGAATATGAACGCGCCTGCATTTATGCGTTTGCCCACTCTGAAGATCGCCCTAGCTAGATCATAGGTCATTGCCCTAAGATTTATTGCAGGGACTGTAAAACCTTTTACCTTATTCTTTGAGCGCGCCTTATAAAATTCATTTATGCTAGATGGGTATACACCCTTTTCATACCCCATATTGATTATTTTAGACGCAATCTGCTCCTTCTTTGGTAGATCCTTTGCCAAGGCCAGTTCCAATGCCATATTGTCAATCTCTAAAATTCCCTTTGCCATCCTACTACCTCCCTTTAAATAGCCAGTATCTTTGTTAATTTATATATTTCGCGATCTAATGCCTTTTTACCCTTATCAGGTCTACACGCCATGTCAAAAGTGACAAAATTTATCTTATCAGAGACTATGCCTACCATGCCGCTATCCTTACCTTTAGTGATCTTTTCGACGGCTGCAGCACCCAGCCTTGAAGCAAGGACCCTATCAAATGCAGACGGTGAACCACCCCTCTGCATGTGGCCGAGCGTCATGGAACGCACTTCATACCCTGTATCCTCTCTTATGACCTTTGCCACATCGTCTGCTTGTGCGATTCCCTCAGAGACTACGATGATCCAGCTTATCTTACCCTTCTCTCTGCCGCTTCTTATATCATCGCACATATCCTTGATATTATATTCGCTCTCAGGATAGAGCACATCCTCTGCGCCTCCTGCCAGGCCTACTCTTATGGCTATGAATGGTTCATCCCTTCCCATAACTTCTATTATATAGATACGCTCCATGCTGGTAACTGTATCCCTTATCTTGTCTATTGCATCGAGCGCTGTATCGACTGCTGTATGAGCGCCTATAGTATAGTCACTGCCGCATATATCATTATCTATTGTGCCTGGGATTCCTACAGTCTGTATACCTGTATCATTAGTAAATGCCTGTGCCCCGCGGAAAGAACCATTTCCGCCGACCACTATAAGGCCTTCTATATTATGTTTCTTAAGATTCTCTGCGGCCTTCTCTCTGTAGGACTTATCAAGAAACCTCTTTGACCGGGAGGTCTTTAATACAGTGCCTCCCCTGGTCAGTATATTACTGACGCTACGCGCATTGAGCTCTTTTATATCACCATCAATTAGCCCTTCATACCCTCTCATTACGCCGAATATCTTGTGCTTACCATAGATTGCACATCTTACAGCGCTTCTTACGGCTGCATTCATGCCCGGCGCATCACCCCCGCTTGTAAGGATGGCGATATTTTTCAAGTGCCCATCTCCCAGCTGGCCAAATACTCTTTCTGCTTGCTCGTAAGGGTATCTATCCTTACGCCAAGGGCCTTTAGTTTCAGCCTTGCAATATCTTTATCGATATCTTGCGGCACACCATAGACCTTTCTTGAAAGCTGTTCATTCTTCTTTTTAAGGTATTCGCATGCAAGGGCCTGGTTTGCAAAACTCATATCCATAACGCTCGCTGGATGCCCTTCTGCAGCAGCAAGGTTTATGAGCCTTCCCTCACCGAGCACATTTATACGCTTGCCAGACCTTAAGGTATGCTCTTCGACAAATTCGCGAACATGTCTTCTCTTCTTTGACATCTTTTTAAGTGATTCCAGATCCAGCTCTACATTGAAATGGCCGGAGTTTGATATTATGGCCCCGTCCTTCATCAGTTTAAAGTGCTCACTTCGCAAGACACTTATATCACCTGTAAGCGTGACAAATACATCGCCTTTTTTTGAGGCATCTTTAAGCGGTAATACTGTAAATCCATCCATTACTGCTTCAAGGGCCTTGGTGGGATCTGCCTCGCATACAATTACATGCGCGCCCATGCCTCGAGCCCTGGTAGCCACGCCCCTGCCACACCATCCATAACCACAGACTACAAAGTTGGTCCCTGCCATGAGTATATTTGTAGCGCGGATTATACCATCCACTGTGGATTGGCCTGTACCATAACGATTGTCAAAGAGGTGTTTAGTATCAGCATCATTTACCGCTATTATAGGAAAGAGAAGAAGCCCCTTGGCCTCAAGGGCCTTTAGCCTTATTACACCTGTAGTGGTCTCCTCAGTCCCGCCATACAGATTCTTCACAAGATGTCTCTTAGCCTTGTGTATGGTAGATACTAGATCTGCACCGTCATCCATGGTTACATTGGTACCATTTACAAGTACACTCTCTATGTGCTTGTTATAGGTCTTGTTGTCCTCACCCTTTATTGCATTGACCGGTATATTATGGTGTTTTACTAAAGAGGCAGCCACGTCGTCCTGTGTTGATAAAGGATTTGATGCGCATAAACGCACATCTGCGCCACCCGCCTTAAGCGCGATCATAAGATTGGCCGTCTCAGTAGTGACATGGAGGCATGCAGCTACCTTGGTGCCTTTAAGAGGCTTATCCTTGGCAAACCGCCTCTTTATTAAAGAGAGGACCGGCATATACTCATTTGCCCACTCTATTCTCAACCGGCCTTTATTGGCCAGTTTTAAACTCTTTACATGGTACTTCATTTTGCCTCCTTCTTTAATGCATTCACTTTATCTGTTGCCTCCCAGGTAAATCCTTCTTCTTCCCTTCCAAAGTGGCCGTAGGCAGCAGTTGCTTTATATATGGGGCGCCTAAGTTTGAGATTTTCCAGAATACCATGCGGAGTAAGATCAAATGTCCTTAATACCGCTTTCTTTAATTTTGTGTCTGACATCTTGCCAGTATTATAGGTATTAACCATGACACTGACAGGCTCTGCCACACCTATAGCATAGGCGAGCTGTATTTCGCACTTCTTTGCAAGCTTTGCTGCTACTATATTCTTAGCTACATACCTTGCCATATAAGAAGCAGAGCGGTCTACCTTTGTCGGATCTTTTCCGGAGAAGCATCCACCGCCATGTGAACCAACGCCGCCGTATGTATCGACTATGATCTTTCTTCCGGTCACGCCTGTGTCACCCTGCGGCCCGCCTACTTCAAAACGGCCTGTTGGGTTTACAAAGATCTTTGTCTTCTTATCCATAAGGTTCTTTGGTATGACCTTCTTTATAGCGTGACGGATCATATCTTCTTTTATGGTCTTTAGCTTTGCCTTGTGATCATGATGTGCGCTCATGACAATAGCATCTATTCTCTTGGGTGTGCCATTCTGATAATCTACAGTAACCTGGCTTTTGCCATCAGGCCTTAGATAGTCAACTATCTTCTTCTTGCGCATCTCAGCAAGGCGCCTTGTGAGCTTATGTGCCAGCATTATGGGAAGCGGCATACATTCCGGGGTATCATCTGTAGCGTATCCAAACATCATTCCCTGGTCTCCTGCGCCGCCAGTATCTACGCCCATTGCTATGTCAGGTGACTGTCCTTGTATAGACGTTACTACCCCGCATGTGAGATAATCAAAGCCATATATGGCGTGCGTATAGCCAATATCCTTTATGGTCTTACGTACTATCTTTGGGATATCCACATAGCAGGAGGTAGTGATCTCACCAGCTACCATAGCAAGCCCGGTAGTTACCATGGTCTCGCATGCTACCCTGCCATTAGGGTCCACTTTATAGATGGTATCGAGTATGGCATCAGATATCTGGTCACAGACCTTATCTGGATGTCCTTCTGTTACGCTCTCTGAAGTAAATAGATAATCATCCTTCTTATACATTACCCCTTCTCCTCTCTTCTCTTATACAATTCATCGGCCAATTTTAAGAGTTTCTTATCCCCTATATCAAACCATTCCCCGTCCAGCTTAAATCCGTATACAGTGTCATCTTTAGAAAGCCACGCTATATAATTGCCTGGCGCATCCTTATTAAGCCCGAGCTTAAGGTATTTTGAAAGAAGTTTTATTTTATCTTTTGGAAAATAGTATACGCACATAGCTGCAAGCGTGGATTTTGGGTCCTTCGGCTTTTCCACAAACTCTACGACCTTGCTATTGCTATCGAGCGTGATTATACCGTACTTCTTTGCTTCATCCTTATTGCCTACATCCAATAACGAAACTGCGTTTCCATTCTTACCCTTTGCAAATTTTAAGAAATCATTGAGATCAAACTCAAATAAGTTATCGCCGCCAAGGACCATGATATCATCGTCTACTTGCCTATCTCGCACAACTAATTCCATATCCCCTATTGCGCCAAGGCGGTTTTCATTAGTAGTAGTATGGTCATTCACTACCTCTATCTTCTTGGTGTATCTGCTCTTTTTGACCCACTCACTAAAGTGAGGGAAGAATTTCTTATTGGTCACTATGTAGACCTTATCAATGGATGAGATCCCTTCGATCTTCTCCATGAGCCTGTCAGTTATAGTCTTTCGCCCTACCTTAAGGAGCGGTTTTGGCTTATCAATGGTAAGGGGGTAGAGCCGTGTCGCATAACCTGCTGCTAATATGATCGCCTTCATAGTCAGTACCTATACCTTTGCCAGTTCATTCTTTAAATACATTACACTCTCTACAGGAGTAGGATCGATATTATTTAAGATCGCAAGATAGAGGCTCACAAAATCGCCTACATATATAAGGGAGAAGATCCTTGCAAGCAGCCCCTTACCCTTAGAGTTTATCTCAATAATCTCTGCGCCGGTAGGCTCAATGATCTTCTTTGATATCTCCATTCTCATCTTGACCCTTGGGTGGTCTTTGGCATCTCTTAGGATAAGCACTGCGAGCTTATTCATAAGGCCTTTTGGATTGGCCCAGCCAACGATCTCATTGTGATTCATCTCCGGAAAGAGATGATGAGATGATAAGGCCTTTGAGTTCTCTGCCAGCTGGCCCCGCCATCTTGTAGCCGTTACATCAAAGTGCTCACCTGCAGCATAAATAATGGAATATTTATCATGTATCTTCTTTGCCACTCTCTTGGCTATATTCTTATCATCCCCTGCCTCTGGCGTAAGATCTTCTTTAAGACTCGCCAGTACCTTTGATGCCTCTTCTATCTCAGACATCTTATCTGATATCAGGCCCAATTTTGAGAATAGGACTATCATGGGAATAGAAGAATACCCCAATGCACAGCGCGGGGGAAGTCCTTTAGGTATTATAATAAAAGGGTGCCCGTTTGCAGCAGCCTCTTCCTTTACTTTGCCATTTGAAGTAATGGCGACTATCTTGGCGCCTCTCTTCTTGCCTTCTTGATACGCGCTCAAGGTCTCTTCAGTATTGCCTGAGTAACTCGATATGATAAGGAGTGTCTCTTTATCTACAAAGGCCGGAAGCGTATAATCCCTATTTACTATAATGGGGAACTTGCACTCGCCGCATACATAACCCTTTACAAGATCCGCGCCTATGGCCGATCCACCGAGTCCTGAGAATACTATCTTGTTAAATTTGCCCTTAAGACCCTCTGCAAAATCTATTTTATCGCCTATAGACTTTGCGGCCTTTAACTGCTGTGGAAATTCTAAAATCAACTTTAACATATCAGATTTATCGAGTCTCTTTATCCCTTCCATAACCATCCTTTCAAAAAGTATTAAGCCTCTATAGTAAGTTCCGGTACCAAATCTCTTAATTTTGATTTTACATATATCTCTACATCTTCACCCGTCGGCAGGGTAAGCGCCTTTTGGGCTATTCTTCTGGCATCCTTAATAGTTACTGCCCTTATGACCTTCTTTATCTCGGGCAGCACTATAGGCGAGGTGCTGAATTCGTCTAGGCCCAGTCCCAGCAATATCAATGCAAGCGAAGGTTCGCCTGCCATCTCTCCGCACATGCCTACCCAAATGCCTTTTTTGTGGCCATTGTCTATTATATTTTTTACCAGGCGCAATACGGCTGGGTGTGCAGGTTCATAGAGATAGGCTATCTTCTCATTTACCCTGTCTACTGCAAGGGCGTATTGAATAAGATCATTTGTGCCGATACTGAAGAAATCTACCTCCTCAGCCAGGATATCACTTATGAGCGCAGCAGATGGTACTTCTATCATTGCGCCCACTTCCATCTCTCTGTCAAAGGGCAACCCTTTCATCCTGAGCTCTCCCCTTGCCTCCTCGAGGATTGCATTGGCCTGACGGAGCTCTTCAAGCCCTGATATCATAGGGTACATGACCTTTAGCTTTCCATAAGCAGAGGCCCTTAATATAGCGCGCAGTTGTTTCTTAAAGATGTCAGGCTTTGCAAGGCAGAATCTTATGGCCCTCCAACCAAGATATGGATTCATCTCTTTTGGCACTTCAAGCTGCGAAAGAAACTTGTCTCCCCCAAGGTCGAGCGTCCTTATAATGGTAAAGTCTGGCTTCATCTTCTCAGCTACCAGCTTGTACGCCTCATACTGCTCTTCTTCAGTCGGGAGCCCTGCCCTGTTCATATAAAAATATTCGGTCCTGTAAAGACCTATACCCTGTGCGCCATGCTGTTTTATAGCGGGGATCTCTTCCGGCAGTTCTATATTGGCCGATAATATTACCTTGTGTCCGTCTTTCGTCTCAGAGGAGAGGTTCTTTAAAGATTTTAGATCCTTGCCTATCTTTCTTATGCGTTCCTTTGCCGCTTCATACTTTTTTATCGTACCCTTATCCGGGTTTATTATGATATTGCCGTGCGCGCCGTCTACAATGACCGTATCGCCATTGCGCACATTCTTCGTCACCTCTTCTAATCCTACGACAGCCGGTATCTCAAGAGACTTTGCCATGATAGCAGTGTGTGAGGTCCTGCCTCCGATATCTGTGGCAAATCCTATGACGTTCTTCTTGTGCATGGTAGCTGTATCTGAAGGAGAGAGGTCATAGGCAATTACAACTACAGGCTTATTGAGATTGCTCAAACTCTGTACCTTGGCGCCCATGAGGTTCTTTAGGATACGCTTTCCTACATCGCTTATATCACTTATCCTCTCTTTGAGGTATTCATCATCCATCTTTGAGAAGGCCGTGATATATTTTTTTAAGACATCCAGAAATATACTCTCTACGCAGACGTGTTCCTTGCGTAATCTTACGAGGACCTCTTCTATGAGCATGATATCTTCCAGTACTAACAGATGAGCGCTAAATATCTCACCGTGCTCCACACCCATCTCCTGGGAGATCTTCTCTTTTATGCTCAGGATCTCCTGCTTGGTCTTGGCAAGGGCGTCCTTAAAGCGTGCGACTTCGCGCGCAAGGTCCTTATCCTTTATGCGTCGCTTTGTAATGGTGATCTGTTCGGAATCCAATAGATAGGCCTTACCTATGATCACACCTGGTGATGCTGATATGCCTTTAAGTGTTACTACCTCGTTCTTCATATCGCACGACCTTTTTTAGAGTATCGATTTTTTGTTGTCGAGGTCATCTGAAAGCAGCCTCTCCAGCTCTGCGAGTACCTTCTTTGCGCCATCCCCTTCGGCCTTTATATAGATAGTCTCTCCACGACCCGCAGCAAGCATCATGATGCCCATTATAGACTTTCCATTTACCTCTTCCTCGTCCTTGCGCACAGTAATATCGCAGTCATACTTATTTGCTATCTGCACAAATAGCGCAGCAGGACGGGCATGTAGGCCCAGTTTATTGGCTATGACTATCTTTTTCTCTATTGCCATAATCCCTAACGCGAGGAGGCCAGGTCATTAATGATCTTGGCCAACCTCTTTGGTTGATGCCTTACATAATTTGTAGTACTTATGACGTTTGCGGCTATAGCCTTATACCCCATCTTATCTATAGCCTCTATATCCGGAACTACTGGATGCGCATTCTCTTCTTTATACTTGCCGAGAAGCTCTACAGGTACTTTACCTGTATTCACTATAGTATGCGTAACTATGCTAGGATCCGTGTGCGCCAGTATTGCCTTTAGGTGATCGCTTGCTTTATATCCATCCGTCTCTCCGGGCTGTGTCATGACATTACATATATAGACCTTGAGTGCCTTTGAAGCGGCAAGTTCGCGATAGATATCTTTTATGAGTATATTTGGCATTATGCTAGTATAAAGACTGCCTGGACCCAAGAGTATGATATTGGCCTTCTTTATAGCATCAACAGCATCGCGCGTAGCAATACAATCTGCAGGCTTAATATGAAGTCTCTTTATAGGTATATCTTGATGCGGTATACTGCTCTCTCCTATGGCGCGCGTACCATCCTGATATTCTGCCATCAATGTTATCCTGGAGAGTGTAGATGGAATGACACTGCCGCGTATGGCAAGTACCTTGCTCGACTCTTTAACCGCCTTTTCAAAATCTCCTGTAACTTTCATCATGGCTGTTATGAATAGATTGCCAAAGCTATGGTCCTTAAGCCCTTGCCCTTCCCTGAATCGAAATTGAAATAACTTACCCATTAGTGGTTCTGCATCTGCTAGTGCTACAAGGCAGTTACGTATATCACCGGGAGGCAACATACCAAACTCTTGTCTGAGTCTTCCTGAGGAACCGCCATCATCCGCCACTGTGACTATTGCAGTAATATTGCTCGTATACTCTTTAAGCCCGTGTAAAAGTGTAGAAAGGCCTGTGCCGCCACCTAAGGCCACTATATTAAAGCTTCTTTCAAGGTGCCTCTTTCGATAGACCATATCTACGAGATCCTTTGCCTTTTGCTGGGGTATGATCACTGCAAGGAGGGACTTTATCATTCGCTTTACACTGGTGATTACTAATATTATTCCCAATATTATAACAAAGCTAGCCCCAGTCTTACTTGCAGGTACACCTTCAGATATAATAATGGCAAAACCCATGGATATCAGGACGATCCCTATGATGCCCAGGAATACCCACCTCTTTACCAACATACCAGGAAATAGCCACTTTAATGGCTGCATACGGAGTAGACCTCTCTTAACCTCTCTTGGAGTCTTCGCTCTTAATTATCTTGATTATATCTTTTTCGTCTTTTGCATTAAGCAGTGTATCGCGGAAGTATTTGTCTTTAAGTAAGCGTGATATCCTTGCGAGTGCCTTTAGATGCGGGCCAGCAGATTCTTCCGGTGCAACGAGGAGAAAGAATATGTGTGTCAATTCGCCATCGAGTGATTCAAAATCTATGCCCTCTTTTGAAAGACCAAATGCAGCAGTAAGCTTTTTTACATTGGGGCTCTTTCCATGTGGGATGCCAACACCTTGTCCAATACCAGTAGATCCCAGGGTCTCTCTGGACATCAATATCCTCACTAATTCATCCTTGCCCTTTACCTCCCCGGCCTTAACTAAAATATCTACCAACTCACCTATAGCATCTTTCTTTGTTGTGGATTTTATACTGGCAGATACTGCATCCGGGTTTAGAAAATCCATAATCTTCATAATACTTCCCCTCTTTTACTGGTACTGTCTATAAGAAAAGTGGAGCGAGGGACGGGGCTCGAACCCGCGACGACGTGCTTGGCAAGCACGCATTC
>CAYLIX010000047.1:0-9780 GCA_964383775.1 uncultured Planctomycetia bacterium | reverse complement strand
CAATATTTCTTTTATAATATTATCTTTAAGTTCGGTAAACATCTCTTTGTTCTTAGCATTATAAGCATCATCCATGACTTGTGCGCCCATAGATATCTTATTAAGAATGTTTCCCATCTCATGTCTGACAGAACCGAGAAGCTCGCCTGTAGCAATAAGCTTTTCTGTCTCTGCCTTCTCTTCTTCGAATTTCCTTATAAGTTCGGAAAGTTGGGCACTCCTGAAAGCAGCCGCAACATTGGTTGCAAGCCTTGAGAATAGATCGAGCTCTTCTTCGCTATACATTCCTTCACTCTTATTACCAAGCAAGAGAAAGCCTAATAGTGTACCTTTAAAAAATGTCGGGACGCATATAATGGCTCTTAGGTCTATCATCTCTCTTTTGAGTTCTTTTAAAAATATGTTCATATCCCTTTCGATAAGTAATAGTCTTTCACTACGCATCCAATAATCTATATCATCTATTCTAAGGACGTCGATATCGCTGGGCTTAGCGATTCTATCGCTTAGTATCATACGCCTTTTACCTGTAAACCATTCGCATAATGGATTATTCATAAGAAGAGCTTTACCGCTCGGCTGACGTTCCTGGCCGGCGCTTGATATAAGGATATATTCATTCTTTGCGTCATCCAGCATAAATACTGTAGCGTGTGTAATTTTAATCTTGAGTTTCATATAATAAAACATGGTAAGATAGCGGGGAATTATTTTTGCAAGTCTATTAACATCGTCTATCTCTATCATACCCCTGCCACTGATTTCAAGAGATTCTTGTGCCTCTCTAATGTTTCTCAATCTCCTTTCATCTATCTTCTTGATAACGTATATGCCGAATGCATACCCAATAGCTGCCAGAATCATCGAAGCTATAAGCGGAGCATACCACCAATTTTCTCCTAATTTTAGATTTAGATAGTCTTTAGTTAAAGAAACAAGCCCAAAGGCTGCAAATGTAATAACCGCTGATATTAATAAGAATACACTAATCCTGGTAGCGTATACCCTTATATCCATTAAGCGATAGCGTATAATAGCATATGCTGTAATGGCAGTATAAATAGCAACGGCATAGGTGCCAAATGGATAAAATGGATACTTTAGATCAAATACTAGCGCAAAGTTTGCCGGTCCTCCTATGTAACCAATCAAGCTGCCAAAGAACAGGTATTTTAATTGGTTACGTCTTGCCCCCGCAGCGCGTCTGTACGCGAGAAATAGTTTAATCATCCCAAAAGCAATGATAGTTACCCAGAATAAGACGTATGGATAATAGACTGGTCCAGGGTTTATGAAGTAATTTAGGCCGAATTTTGGCACTACGTCCTTGACCATAAGCTTTGTGGGGACCAGTATTGTAAATAAGATAGCTACTCCATAGAGCGGCCTCATAATCTTCCATGTTCTTTTCTGATCCGCCTCTAGAAGAATATAGACAAAATGCAAAAAGAAGACACAGATAAAACTAACTCCAAAATTAAAACCATGGCCAAGAATAGTTCCTATCTCTTTTGTTGGGGCATTGGCCATGAAAGAAAAAGGAAGGCTCCATGCAAAGATGCTTATAGTATACAGAAAGAATAATTTATATAGGTTGGACTTTGGATTCCTAGAGAGAACGAATACCGCCAAGGAAAATGTCGTAATAGCTGTCAATAATGACGATAAAAAATAATTAAAGCTATAACTCATTACAAGCTTTCCGTTATGTTGACAAAATCAGTCTTTTTACGTCTAAGCGCCTTTAATCCTACCAAGGCTGCTCCCAGGGCTCCTACGGTCTGCGGCTCCTTGGCAATACTTAATTTCAATTTAAGCTTATTCTCCAAGGCATGAACGACCCCTTTATTCTTAGCTACTCCGCCTGTCATGGCAAGTGGTTCTATTGTCTTAACTCTGTTGAGCAGTGTAGATGCCCTTTCGGCAATAGCTTCGTGTATGCCTCTTATAATGTCAGCCTTCTCCTGACCTTCCGCCACTTGTGAAACCACTTCGGATTCAGCAAATACCGTACAAAAACTACTTATTGCTGTTGGTGTTATAGAACGATCTGACAATACGCTCATCTCATCAAGGTTAACTCCTAATGCCTGCGCCATTACCTCAATAAATCTGCCTGTACCTGCAGCGCATTTATCATTCATAGCAAAGTCTACTATCTGGCCATTATAATCTAGGCTTATAGCTTTACTGTCCTGGCCCCCTATATCAAGAATGGTTCTAGCCTCAGAATGGATAAAATGGGCCCCAGTTGCATGGGCTGTTATTTCTGTAATCTCTTTATTAGCGTAAGGCACCCTATCTCTACCATAACCTGTTGTCACTACATAGTCAATATTGTCTCTGGAAAGATCGGCTTTAGCAAGAGCTTCTGTGAACGCCTTTTCTGCTGATTTTCTGCTCTCACCCGCCGTTAATAAAACGGCTTCTGATAAGACCCTCTCTTCTTGATCCAGTAAAACAGCCTTAGTAGAAAGTGAACCTATATCCAATCCGGCTACAATTATCATCTTTCTCCTCCTAACATCTCTATAAAAGCTTGTATTCTTGTCTTTATCTGCTGAAAAGAATAATCTCTGCTATCTATACAGTCTCCGCCTAACTCCAACATTGGAATACCTCTCTTCTCTAGGGCTTCCTTAAAGATATGGTTTGTGCTGGCAAGCTGCCTGCAACCCCAGTGGGTAAATGATACAACCGCATCTATACTATATTTATCAAGAAGTCCAAATGAATCTTCCATCCAGTGCTCTATGGGTCCTACGGGTGAATTCAGGATAAGTTTACGGGCAAGGCTTCTGTATGGGTCCTTTGGATCCATTGGGCCCCAGTGTATATAGTTTATCTCCTCAAAGGCTATTTCGCAATTTAATTCTCTTTCAATAAACTCCATAAGATAATTGTTGTAATAAGGACGAAGATGGCGCCATAGTATCCTTGGTTTACTACTCTTTTTTAGCTTAGCGCCAGTATTTACCCTATCACGTACCTCCTCATATAGCATCTTGTAAACATCCACCATCTCCCTGGATCCCCATGTGAAAGCAAGAAGAGTCGCATAATCAATGGCCTCGCCGCCTAAGATAGGAGCTGGTATATTTTTCCTAAGTTCATTTACCTTTACAAAATAGTCGCGCGCTTCATTAGAGAACTCTATTGCCTGTGAAAGTCTTTTAGGATCTAGCCTCCTGCCAATTGCTTTCTCCAGTACACTTACCATCTTCTCAAGCTGCCTTGCAAGATATTCTATAGCGTCATTGTTCTTATAATCATAGGGAACATCTAGAAGAAACGGCTCCCTGCTATACATCTTCCCTAGAGTATAGAAAAGCTTTGGCGTATCGTCGCAATAGTAAGATGTGCTTGCAAGAAAATCTGGACTAGGCAAATAATCCTCTATAGCTGCGCCCAATATACAACGAGCAAATGAGCATATATCTCTCGAATAGTGATTCTCTTCTGCAATATTCAAAGCTCGCGGGCCCATGGCAGAGCCTGCAAGCATCGCGCTTACCATCTCGACACAGATAGGGACCATATCCATTGCAAAGAATATTTCAGTAGGCATAATAACACTTCTATAAGCTACTTTGGTATCTTTGCGATAAGCTTTTCTAAAAAAGTTGGCTACAGTATTAAGTCTCTTATGAGTCGCCTTTAATGTATAGAAAGGTGACCTCTTCTGCACATTGCTCTCCTTGGCAATGCGAAGAAATTTTCTAAGCTGTTCTGTCTTATTCTCCGTACCAATAACTGATATACTCATACTACCGCCTCACTCATCTCAAGAAATGCCTGTATACGCGTCTTATATTGATGTATATTAACCAAGGTCCTCTCCCCTTCTAAAAATAATACAGGTATACCGCTTTCATTTAATCTCTTCTTTTGATAAGGAAAGTCTATTAGGTTATTATCACAAAATTTTAGAGAAAAATATATTACGCTATCAGCATGATAATCCCTTACCAGTGTAACAATATTCTCAAATCTCTTCTCTGAATCTGCCATTCTTGCACACTGTGCTTTGCCAAGATAATATTCTGCCAGCGCCTCGAATGGTTCTTTAGTGGTATCGACTTCCCCCTCAAAATACTTAATTCCCATGCTTAGATCTTCACAAACTACCTGAGCACCTGATTCCTCTATTACTTTTATTAGATTCATATGATCAAAGTAGCTTCCTGTTATAAGTATACTCTGTCCGGTATTTTTTGGATAATGTCCGGTTTCCTTTTCAAGTAATTCTAAGAGAGCTTGGAGCATTTTGTTAAATTCGGTTCTATTTCCACTTACGCTTGCTTTCATGATCGCAAGTACTTCACTTCCACTAATCAGCACATTCCTTTGCTTACGCAATTCATATAATTGCTTTAAAAGACGTCTGGTTGTATTACACTGCGATATCGCTTCCTTTAAGGAATCGGTAGTAATATTGCACCCAAAATGCTTTTCCATGGCCATCTTAAATTTAAGGAGCTCTTTTCTAAAATAGTCACGTGATTCAGGGGTTACTACTTTAGGTAGATCAATAAGATGGGTAAAGGACGTCTTTATATACCTCCTCCATGCATCATAAAGTCTTCTTCTTGCATCGCATGTATTCATAATTACTGCGCCATCTAAAAAACCATATAAGTCCTGCATACCCTCTTCAAGACAGCTCAAAATATAGGGGCATAGATTACCAAATAGAATGGCTCGTGATTTGATGGAAGAAGCCCCGCACTCTCCTGTGATCCTAAATGGAATCATGCCTGCTGCATAGACGATCTCCTCAGGAGTATATGTAGAAAACCACCCGATAGTCGGCTTATCTAACGACTTTAGATAGTCAATCTTATCTCTTGAGAGGCTGTTAAACCCCTCGATCAAGGAAGTGATTTTGCCTCTGTTGTTAAGTATTTTTGTTTCGTCCATTTACCTGACCCTCTATCCACTCCTCAAGACGATCTTTTTTAAATCGCCACTCTCGCCCAAATTTATATGCAGGAATCTCGCCATTCTGGGCAAGTCGGTAGAGTTTCTGCTTCTTGAGCTTCAAATATTGCGAAACTTCATCGATAGTGATAAATTGCACGGCCACTTCTTCTTCCTCCTTTAATATCTTGATTTATTTTTATTGGTGTTTACTACTGGTAAGTAATGTTTATTATACTGCAGTTTGGTGGGTAAGTCAAGGACTAATTCTGTAGTGGTCTTTTTAAAGATACGAGGGCTTATTTTTGCTCTTTCGATAGCTATGATAAATCGCTATTCCCAATGGTATGAAAATAGCGGAACACATACTAATAATAATGGCTTGTTCTGCTTTTGGCGATCCTGAAGCTTTTAATGTTAAGAAGATAACATAGTAATTAACAAGCCAGATGATATGTAATAGGGCTATACTCTTGACTATATCTATTATTCTTCTAGTCATGCTGGCTCCTTTATTGTCATTGAGAAATGGCACCTTCAGACATGTCCCCAATTATCGAGAGTCATAGCTTCTTGTATGAACTTATTGTATGCGGCCTTGGTTTTAAAGATATGAGGGTTCATGGTTTAACGGAATTTTCTCCTTCTATACTAGCGTAATGACACTTTTTGGACCGTCACTTTTCATCAAACAATTATTTGGTGCCTAAAAATGTGTCTTTTAAAAAGAAAAACAAGACAATAATCCAAACTATCAGTAATATACCAGCCAAGAGCTTTCCGAACCAATCTAATTTATTTTTTGTTCTGTCTGAATAATACAGCATCCCAATACATACTGCAATAGGATGACCTATTAAAACAATAAATTCGCTATGTATAAATTGTTGGAATGAGTAAGTCTTATTAAAAATAGCGTGAAGGGTATATGATGCTACATACCCAAATAAAAAAACTGTTAGATAGATTTTCGCTTTTAATTTACCAGACATATGTTGCCTTATAGCTCAACCAAGCATTTATGCGTAATCCGCCTCTATAGGTTGTAGCACCTACCAGAAGTCCTGTACCTGCAGTACCAATTTTTGAAGCTGCAATAAAACCACCATGTGCTCTAAACAAATTAACTGTTTTTGCAACGCCAGCACGTGGATTCAAAAAAGCTTTAACGGCCAATGATGCTGTTAGGGCTTTTCCTCCCTGTATTGCCGCTGAAGAAGTTAGTTCACCACCCAGAGTTGATGCGCTTAACCCAAATGCTTCTGAATATGCAAAGTGTGCCATGTGAACTTGTTTAAATCTTGTATAATATTGAGCAAAGCTTTCGCCTTTTCTTGCCGCAAGAATACCACTATAAAATGCATTTCCAATCTGTCCAGTCTGTGCTGCACTTGCTAGTAATTCTGCTCCTTTAAGACTTGCCGAAGCGGAAGGAAGCCCAAATTTTTCTTGAAAATAATCATCAACAAGCTCAAAGCGTGATTTACTAAGAACCTCTTGAATTTGCGGGTCTTTCCCTACAGTGCTTGAAGCACTTTTCGACTCAGATGTATTAACGGTCGTTTGTCCTACTAAAGCATTAACAGTAGTTGCACCGGCAATTGATCCTAAAGTTCCGGCGGCAAAATTTGCTAGTCCTTCGCTTCCACCTGTTACAGCTGCATATCCAGCACCAATAGCAGCCATACCTATCACAAAGGCATAGCCTCCTATACTGTAGCCATATCCGCTGAAAGCACCTAAGGCACCGCCAATGAGTGCACCTTTAAGAGCTCCTTCCAATCCACCTGCAAAGGCGCCACTTATTGCACCTGCAACAGCACCACCAGCCATACCACCTAGAACAAAATTTCCTCCAGTGGCAAACGTTACTGCTGTACCTACTACTGCACCTATAAAACCCGCAATAAACGACTTTATCCATGACGAGAATCCTAGCCCCGTCGGGTCATTATACTTAATAGGGTTATTTCGACAATAGGCGTAACGGTTAAAGTCCTGCGGATCGTATGGATGCTGAATTGTTGGGGCGGCTTGGGTAAACCTACTTAGCTCGCTGTCATAATACCTAGCACCATAGTAATGGAGGCCTGTTGAAGCATCATAGGTCTTGCCAGTAAAGCGTTTGTCAGTATCATAGGTATTTTCTTCAGCGGCATATGCTACCTGTCCAAACGGCTTATATTCAAAGAGCGATGCACGGGAACCTGTTTCATCTGTTAGAATGTTTGATGAGCCAAGATGGTCAGAATGTACAAAATATGCGTGTATTTCGCCATCAGCTTCTTCAACTTCACAGTAGTAGCTCAGGTCTAGACCTTATGCTACATTAATATGTTATAAATGAACGGGTTATGTTATTTGGTTATGTATTTATCTGTTATAAAGTCATTTATGTCTTCTAAATAGGTTCTTGCTGATGAATATGGGTATTCTTTTGCTTCCTTGACCAATCCTTCTTTTACAGGATTTTCTATAATATAGCTTATCTTAGTTGTTAGCTCTTCTTCTGATGCAATAATTGAATCATAGAAACGCCTTTGCCATATTATACCATCTTTTCTTGTGATGTTGTTATAAGACCTTGCGAAAGAGCCTTTTATGTGCTTCATAATCACTGAGATGTTATACTTTTTTAGATGTGGTTGAATAATAAGGTGTATGTGGTCTGGCATTATGCAATAACAATATAGGCTATAGTTTAACACTATCTTATAATACCCAAGTGTATTCATAAGAAACTCTGCAGCCCTTCTTTTATGGAATATGGGTATTCTTAAGTAAGTGTTACATGTTATAGAGTATATAGCTTCTTTCTCATAGTACCTCTTTATCTTAGACATAATAGATCACCTCCTTCTTTTACGTCTGCTATAGTAGACGTAAAAAGGTGTGATTTTATTACATCTTTTTTTCAAAGAACATGAAGTAATTCATGTAACTTCATATAATGCTTAATGTTATGCTAAAAACGATCTAGATCTTAGCTATTCTATTATGCACTACCCTGTATTTGCCAGGGGATTTTGTTGTAGGTTTGGTATTCTGCATCTAGGATCATGGCTGCGGGATCTTTTTGGCGATACCAGGTAACTATATGGCCGCTCTCATCAGCATAGAGAGATAGGGTCTCAACTCTACCATGATTGAATACACGAGATAGAGTAGTTTCGAGATTCATTGCTTCTTTCATAAATTCGTTGTATGCGGCCTTGGTTTTGAATGTGTGGGTGTTCATGGTTTAATAGAGTGCTCCTATTAGAACTTTCTGCATTTGCAAATATTATCAATGAGAAGTGGTGCTTTCAGACACGTACTCAATTCTCTTTCTATTGCTATTAATTACCAAAATTTATCAAATAGTTTTTTAGTGCTAGCACGTGATAGAAAGTATATAAAATAAACAGAGGCACAAAATAGAATAATGCAAAAAATTTGTGCCGTAACATCAATAGGGTCATCAAAAAAAAGACAGATAATGGACACGCATGCTAAAATAAATAAATTTGGCATAGACTCTCTTCTTCCAAAGCCACGACGCCGCAATAACAATATTCCAGATCCAAGAATATGAATAGAAAACATAGCGACAGCGAAAACGATAAGATAATTCTGTTCTGCCGGGGTTGGATGAAGAACATAACGAATTTCATATATAATTATACGAAACAAAACAAATAACGCAACATATATTTGAATTAGACCTGCAACTACTATTTGTAATAAATCAAAACTTTCTCTCTCGTGCATGGTACCCTCCTTTAAATTAATTAAATGTATTCACAGCAGTAGCTTCTGGCGGCATCCTTAAAAGCGCTTTGATTACATCGGTAGAAACAGGGCCTTCCCCCCTAATACCATGGCTGATATCCCCCCAGCCAAGACCAAATATGGTAAATCCAGCTATAGTGCCTTGTCCAGCTCTCATAACAGCCCAACCTGTTCCTGCACCACCAGATAATATTGAAACTTCTACGCCAAGTTTTATACTAGCTACTACCACAAGCGCTCCTGCTACAACTTCAAGAATTCCTCGTCCGATAGTCTTCCAATTTGGCTTACTTCCCTGATTCTGAGTATTAAAACTTGAGTTATTACCTGTACCCGATGTACCCTCTTGTCCACTCTTTGCAATTTTGCCTTGGTTCTCCTTTAATTGAACTACAGGTGGTTTACCCGAATTAGGATCTTTAACATCATTACTCGCCTGAACATCCCCCTTATTTATGTTCAGCTTTACTTCTTTTTGCCCCTGTGAGTTGCCTTGGCTACTATCGGAGCTGCTTTTAGATTCTGATGTATTCACAGTGGATTGACCTACTAGTGCATTACCTATTCCGCTTCCGACGGCTGCGCCTGCAAGGCCTGCGCCAAAGTTAGCTAAGCCTTCACCTCCTCCAGTAATACCCGCATATGTGCCCATGCCTAATATAGCAAAGGCCATTAAGCCTTTGTCTAGGCCTATTGCACCAAATGCCATACCCATGCCTGCACCCCATGCAGCACCTATTAGAGCACCTTTTAAGCCTCCATCAATTGCACCAAAAGCTGCACCTGTTATAGCGCCACTAATCATTGCTGCAAGCACAACGTTGTTTCCACACACAGGTGTCAGAGCTATGGTAAGAAGAACACCAACAAGGCCCTTAAAGAAGCTTTTTACCCATGATGAGAATCCATAACCCGTCGGGTCCGTATACTTAATAGGGTTATTTCTTGTGTATGCGTAGCGGTTAAAATCCTGGGGATCGTAAGGATGCTGAATCGTAGGGTCAGCTTGGGTGAAGCGGCCTAGTTCAGAGTCGTAATACCTAGCGCCATAGTAATGGAGGCCTGTTGATATGTCATAGGTTTTACCAG
>CAYLIX010000046.1:0-9806 GCA_964383775.1 uncultured Planctomycetia bacterium | reverse complement strand
ATGTTCAGAGAAGAGCTGCCAAAGGGTACAGGCATGCTCTTTATCTACCCGAAACCAACGATAGTCGAATTATGGATGAAGAATACATCACTTCCACTCTCTGCAGCATTTATAGATAAGGACTTTTTCATCACAGAGATCATAAAGATGGAGGAGCTCTACTCTACCAGGATATACAGGTCCCGGAATCAAGCAAAGTATTGCATAGAAGTACCGCTGGGGTGGTTTGAAGAAAATGGTGTAGCCCCCGGAGATATGCTAGTCATACCCGAAGGATCAGTTCTCGAGTAATATGTGGATCAGGTTGTCCTGAAAGGCATTGTCTTTATGTATATTCTCGTGCCGCTGAGTGACGAACAATGCATAAGATATATCTATAGGTGAATTGAGCAAACCCTTTCTAGTAACTCCTGCAGTTGGAAATCCAAGATGACTCTCCCGGGTTACCATGCTGTCTCCGGGTTTCTGTATCTTCTTTGATAGCCGTGGGTCCCAGAAATGCGTACCCCACTTGCCATTGCTCTTTATTAGTATTGCCTTGTCAATGGTCCACTCTGTATCACCGCCAAAGAGTATGATTTCACAGGGTGCGCGCTGTTTTAGCCTATTCTTAAGCGACTCTTGAAAACGGTCTGCCCTCTGCAAGACTGCCTTCATAAATTCATCACGCTTAACCTCAAATCGTCTGTACTCTTCCTCCCAGGTATCCCGATATTTCTTTATATAGCGCTGCCGCATATAGGTTACCATTTTCGGGGAATAGATTGACCAGCGATACTTTTTCCAGTTTTCAACGTCATAAAGATCGACATCCATCTTATTACCATCCCCGTCTACAAAACTGGCTACCCTCCTGGGTGGCATGAGCTGATATGCACTGGGCATTGTAGAGAGTACGTACGGAGGATACTTTACTATTGTCAGGTTAAGCCCTTTATGAAGAAACTTAAACAATGGCAAGGAGCCGAGATTGGGAACGGCTATGAGGATCAGCCTCTTTATATTGCGGCCGCCTGCATAATTCGCTTTAAAATTGGGATACTGATTGAGCACATCCCGGTTACCATACCTTAAGTAGTACCTTCCTATCAGACCACCCATGCTGTGGCATACCAGATTGTATTTTTCATTGGGCTTGCCCCTGGCCTTCTTGAGATCTTCTATGCGCTCTGCAAGGATCATTGCATTCTCTACATTATCCCGCCTCCAGTCATAGTCAAATATAAAGAGCGAATCATCAGGTTTTGGATTCTTAATATCTCCGAGCTTATAACCTACTTCCTCAAACATATCCAATAATTCTCTATATACCTTAAACTGCACTATACCGATTGGAAGTTCGTATTTATCTATTATGCCTTGAGAGACTACGCTGTCGCGGTTTTCATTTATCGGAAGTTTATCTATGGGCAGCGCAATACCATGCCGGGCAGAATCCGACAATATCTGGCTTACCTTTACTGTTCCCCATAAGGTCTTACCAGTATCCGTATTAACCAGGCGAGACCCTATAATTCCTGGGATCAATATCACTGGATTATCATCTATCATGGGAAGATAGCTTGCAAAAAGCTCTTTGAGGTTATACTTATAAGGCAGCGCTGCACATCCCTGCAGAAAGAGACAGAATATCAATATTAGTGCAATGTACGTTAAGGGCTTCTTCTTCATGGCAGCGTCCCTGCATATTCTTTTAAATCATCAAAAAACTTTACCAGTGGTATTATATCGTTTACCCTGTCTATGTCATAGCCGGTCATGAAGAGACCCTTATCAATGTCGCCGTGCCAGGCATGTATAAGCGCCCGCGCTATGCAAAAAGAGACCTTGGTGTTATCACAGCTTCTCAGGCACTTATATGGGCAGACAAAAGGTTCTCTACTACCCGATAGCACTCTCTCTACCAGGGGTGAGCGTATTACCCGTACTGGCATTCCCACCGGGCTCGATATAACGACTGTATCCTTTGAGGATTTTGACAGATAAAGTTCTTTACCCTGCATAGACATGCCGCTCTCTTCGGTACATATAAACCTGGTACCTATCTGTACACCCTGGTAACCCATCTTGAGCGCATTGATGACATCCACTGGATAGGATATAGCACCTGCGGCAATTAACGGCGTATCCGGAATAGAGTATCTCTTCAGGACATCCATACATTCCTTATAGATTATGTCAAGAGAATGCTCTTTCGGCTTATCGAGTTGTTCTTTAGTAAAAGCAAGATGTCCACCGCAAAGAGGGCCTTCTATAATAATCGCTTCCGGCCGCTTATCATATTTACGAATCCAACTCTTAAGTATGATCTCAAGCGCCCTGCCCGAGGATACCACAGGCACCAGTGGCACATCCTTGCCGGCATATTCAGGAAGGCGAAGCGGTAATCCTGCGCCTGATATGATAAAATCTATGCCTTCTTTGACCGCCCTCTTTACCATAGACTCATAATTTGTAAGGACGACCATTATGTTTACACCGAGCGGCCCTTTGCCTCCCGTAAGCCTGCGCGCTTCTCTCATCTCTTTCGCCAGGTTCTCTTCGCTCTCGCTCTCGTACAATTTAAGCGAACGCTGAAAATCATCACCCAGCCCTACACTAGCTATGACGCCCATACCACCGCTATTTATAGTGGCTGCAGCCAGTTTTGCATTGCCTACACGGACACCCATGCCAGCCTGTATTACCGGGTATTGCGATTCAAGCTTACCTATCTTTAGAGTGGGTATATTCATAAGATCCTAAAGCCTGTCACTGTAAAAGCTTCCTTCTCTGAATTATTATCTCTTATGTACATTTCGACCTTGTACTCACCTTCCTTAAGGTGCTGTAGATCGATCTTAACATATATATATCCGTTGGAGCGCATATAGTTGTTCTGGTTCTCCGTATATGTTACATCCTTTTGGGAATAGACACTGGTACCATCTTCGTAATATATATCGAGCCCCATACTAAGGCTTATTAAATGGCGCTCTCTTTCCCTTATAGATTTACAATTTGCAACTTCAGAATATATATAGAGTTCGTTATCCTTACCTCTTATATATTCATTCTTCTCTCTGGGAACAAACCTATTCAAGCCCTTCGGCTTCTCTTGACAAAGCTCTACTCTCTCTATGATCAACGGGCCATCTATATCATACTCAGCGCTCGCAATGACCGCCGTGGAGATAACTACCACAAATAGAATAGCAGAAAGATATCTCCTGGGTATCATATACTAATCCAACCTCTTTGCAGAGAAGACTCTGTAAAAACAATATATGAGCATGCCCAATATTAGAATCCATGATACTACCATAAATGTCCAGCCCAGTAAAGTCATACCTTTAGCCTCTTTTTTCGCCAGCTCAATTTTATCATCACGCCAAGGGCTATTGCCAATGACAGAAGCAACAACCGAGTAAGCAGTATATAGGGCCTGTTTGCAGCCTCTATGCCCTCCATCATTATAACTGAGCGCCCTCTTTGAAAGACCCATGACCCTAGTATGCAGAAGAGAAAGACTGGTGTAACATACTTTATAATAAATTTATAAAATCGGGGTATCCTAATATCTGCACCATGGTGTATCTCATCCCATGCCCTCTCCATGCCAAAGACCCAGGCAAATAGTATCGTCTCTACAGTGGCAAAGAGCACCAGGCAAAACGTACCTCCCCAGAAGTCTAGTTCGTCTACTACGCCATAGCGTAAAAATAGTATTGCAAGGTGGCTAAGCACAAAACTTACGATGAGAAATATAGAGACCGCCTTCTTCCTGTCCAGATTAAACTCATCCTCCATAAAAGATATTGCAGGCTCTGCCAGAGATATGGATGACGTGACCCCTGCTAGAAACAAGAGGAAGAACCACATAAAACCAAAGAGAGCGCTAAAGGCCAATTTATTTATTACAAGCGGCATACTCACAAACCCCAGATCAAATATGCCCCCTTGAGCTATAGACTGTGTCTGGCTGGGCCCAAAGAATATGAATGCAACGGGTATTATGATGCTCGCGCCTAGTATAACCTCTGCAAATTCATTGGTAAATACGGCCGATAATCCGGATAAGGCTACGTCATCACCTTTCTTCAGATAACTTGCATAGGTCAGTATGACGCCTATGCCTACGGAGAGCGTGAAGAATATCTGGCCCGCTGCAGCAAGCCATACCTTTGCATCCATGAGCGCAGAAAAATCGGGATTCCATAAGAAGCCGAGGCCATTGACAACATTCCATGTGGGCTCTGCCTGGTTGGGTGCGCCGAGAGTAAATACCCTGATGAGCATAAAGACTGCAAAGACCAATAAGAGCGGCATGGCAATCTTACAAAACCTCTCAATACCCTTCTTTATACCATGAAATAGGATCAGCATATTTACGGCAAAGGTCGCTATAAAAAATGTATACGCAGGTAATATAGAATCAAAATGTTCGTTTCGTACGATCCCCTGAAAAGAGCTTAAGAACTGCCGCATCTGTCCCTGCTCAGTGATCTGCGACAATTTCCCTGTAATGGAGAAGAGGCTGTACCCCAGGGTCCAGCTCTCTATATAGATGTAGTAGATAAAGATAACCATGGGCCCGAATATACCTATAAGCCCGAAGTACTTTATGAATCTATTCTTCTCCCATAATGTATGGAATATACCTGGTGCTGTGCTGTGGCCAAAACCACCGCCGTACCTGCCTATAGTCCATTCTATCCACATAAGCGGTATGCCCAACACTAGAAGAGAGACAAAATATGGTATGAGAAAGGCCCCGCCGCCGTTTGACGTTGCCTGCCCAGGAAATCTCAGGAAATTTCCAAGACCGATCGCAGAACCTGCAACCGCCATTATCACGCCAAACCTACTCGCCCATGTGTCTCTTATTCTCTTGCCCATTTATGGTGTTGTCCTTATTGGCAGCGCAATCTTGAAGCTGGTGCCTTTTCCTTTTTGGGAAGCTACCTCTATAGTACCATCGTGATCCTCTATCATCCTCTTCGTGATTGCAAGTCCAATCCCTGTACCCTTTCTCTTATCTTTAGTAAAGAAGGGGTTGAAGATATCCTTTATGTCCTCTTCGGATATTCCCTTGCCATTATCCGAGATCAGGATATGAAGGCTCTTTGTAGACACATCCTTCTTTGTCTCTATCTTGATCGATGAATCTTTCTTGTCACATGCGTCTATAGAATTCGCAATGATATTTAAGATGGAGCGGTGAATACCATTCTCATTGAGTAAGATCTTCGCGGGGATTCCCTCAAGCGTCTTTGTTAGGCTGATCTTGCGTTCCTGCAGCCTGGGCTTTAAGAGCGCAGCCACATCCAGCAAGAGCTCTTCGAGGTCAACCGGCCCCTTTTGAAGCTTGCGGTCACTGGAGTAATAGAGCATATCCATGACGAGCTCGGATATCCTTTTCATATTCTTATCCATTATAGCCCAGGCCTGCTTTATCCCGACAAGATCTTCATCCTTGATGCTGAGATTAAAGAGATCCGATCCTGTAGTAAGTCCCTGGAGTATATTCTTTACATAATGCGCAATACCTGATATGGCCTGCCCTATGGCTGCCATCTTTTCACTCTGCAGCTTTGTCCTGAATAGATTTATATTGTCGATTACTATTGAGGCCTCCTGGCATATGATAGAGAAGCTATCCTTGTCTCGCTTTGAAAAAGCGCTTTCACCTTTCTTACTTATGAGCCCAGCAAGACCCAGAAGCGTGCCCCTCTTCTTTATCGGGCACAAGAGAAGATCACCAGGCACGCCCCCTATAACTGTCTTAAAATCCCTGGCAACAGGTACGCGCAGCCAAAATCTGTCATCTAAGAGCGTTTTGGGTCCTTTCTCAGAGATAAGGCGTCTCACTAGCTTGTCTATGGAGATTGAGAGTGGCTCTTGTCTCTTCTTGATAGCCTTTGTAATCCTGAAGCCATTTACAGCAAAGTTGCTGTCATACAATACAATAAAGCCCCACTCAGCCCTAGCTGTCAATACGCACTCCTCTATTATGAGACTCGATATCAGATCAGGATTATCTACAAAACTCGTAAATGAACTTATATCCAGTAAAGACTTAAGAATATCCTTTTTGGCCATATCCTTCATCACTTGATCGCCTCTTCTGTAGTTTCATATATCTGAAATATCTCAACCAGCTTTGAGATCCTGAAGACATCCAGCACCTTGCCATTTAACGCACTTAACGATAGAGTGCCATCTGCTTCCTGCAGACGCCTCTTTATATTAAGTAATGCACTCAAGCCTATACTTGAGATATACTCCAACTCTCCCAGGTCTATTACTATTTTGCACACGCCTTTATCGATAATCTTAACCAGATCCTCTTCAAAGGCCTCTGCATCATACGGCTCCATCTCTCCTGAAAGCTTAATAACTGTAAAACCATCTCTCTTGGTTAAGGTCTTTTTCATTGCACATCTTCTCCATTAGATCTTTTTTCCATCCAATCCTTCAATGCACTGATCCTCTCTCGTGCATAAGGGTGGCTTCTTAGGAATACGAGCCATTCGGGGCTATGCAAGCTTCTCCAAAAATGAGATAGCGCCATTAGGATCATACCCTGCTCGTTCTGCGTATATAACGCCGAGCCTGTCTGCCAATATCTCGTCCTTGCGGCCATAACCGAGCGTGATCAGGTTAAAGGTTATATTTGTGGCCATCCTGATATCTTCCCATGCCTTATTCTTTACATCGGGCGATCTTCCATCCAATAGATACGCAATATTCACCAGGAATGAATACCCGAGCTGCGACTCTATCCTCTTTGCCTGGTGGCGCGCAGCTGTATGGCCGATCTCATGACCCACTACACTGGCAAGCTCATCATCGTTATCTATCGCATCTAAAAGAGCGGTCGTTGCAAAGATGCCCCCGCCAGGGAGCGCAAACGCGTTTACATCCTTTGACTCAACCACCTTAAAGTAATATTCAAGGTCGTCTCTGTCGCTATGGAGCGCTATCTCTTTACCTATTCTTTCAAGTTTATCTTTGTATGCGCGGTCTTCTGATAGCTTATACTTTTGGAGGACTGAAACCTCTACCTTCTTGCCAATCCCCACTTCCTGCTCAGTTGTAATAAAGACGCTCTCTTCCCTCTTTGTTGCCGGGTTATAGACGGTAGCGCATCCTGCTGTAAAGAAGATGAGCGCAAGAGTGATCGTGATCCTACTTTTCGTCACTGGCTTTTTCAACTGATTTATATATATTCTTGCCCATGCCCCTTATTGTCTCGGTAAGTGTATATCCTGTCTTTGGTGTTGTATCTTCAGCGGGTGCCTGAGCCTTCTGGACATGTGAAAAATTCGTAGACTTATCAACAAAGCTATCCTTCTTCTCATCCTCAGTACCCCTCTTCCATGGCATGAGGTACTCGCTGAATTTTGTCTTTGTCTTAAGGCCCAGGGCCTTTCTCTCTTCGGGCGTCTTTGTCCACTTAAGGAACTTTATATCCATATTACCTATGCGCCTGATCTTCTTTGCCCTATCTGAATTGGGATCAAGGGTCTTTTTGGAATACTTCTCTCTATAATTCTCCTTCCAGCCAGCCAGAGATACTGAAGGTAGTATCATCATAGAGATCAAGATAAACCCCGTAAGCAATAAGAATCTTCTATTCATGCCAACCCCCTTCTTTTAATAAATATTATCATAGGCATGGTCTTATTGCAATACCAAAATATATATGATATTATTATAATATATGGGAGCTAATATAAAACATATAAAAGGGCAATTTAAAACTCCTGATAAGCTAATTCTCTTCTACCAGGCTTGGGTACCTGACAATCCAAGGGAGACACTCGTCATAGTGCATGGCTTAGGAGAGCATTCATCAAGGTATGAACTTGTAGCCAGGTACTTTGCAGGCCGTGGTATTGCAGTCTATACGTATGACCAGCGCGGCCATGGTAGGTCCCAGGGTCAAAAAGGGCATATAATGGCCTTCAATGACTATTTAATGGACCTTGAGTCTTTCAGGAAGGATATACTATCAAATCAGGCACCTCTTCTGCTGGGCCATTCGCTCGGAGGCCTGGTAGCCATACAATTTGCAATAGAGCATCCGGATAGCGTCAAAGGGCTTATAATAAGCTCTCCTCCACTCAAGCTTAAATTAAAGATATCATGGTGCAAGACTACCCTATTAAAGATAATCAATGTCTTCCATCCTTCATTCACATTTTTGGATGATGTCATAGTGACACATGAGCTATCCCATGATATCGAGGTATGCCGCGCCTATGACAATGACGAGTTTACACATAGATATAGGTCTGCCAGGTTCTTTGTAGAGTTTTTAAGGGTCTGCGAAGATACATCAAAATACCCGGAAAGGTTGAGAGTGCCTACACTATTCCTGTTTGGCACAGACGACAAGCTCATCTCAACAGAAGAGATAGAGAAATTCTATGCGGCTTCCAAAGCACCGATGAAAGAGATAAGATCATACCAGGGATATTATCACGAGATACTCAACGAGACGGGTAAGGAAGCGGTCCTTAAGGATATTGAAGAGTGGATAGAGTCTTTAATTAAGCGGCCTTCTCCTGAGAGTAATTAATGGCCTTGATTGGATAAGGTATTATGATACCTTCCTTTGCATAGCGCTCGTGGAGTAATTTAATAAATTCATGCTTGATAAGATAATTATCCACAAACTCCTTGCAGCGCAGGATCACTGTAAAGTTTATACTAAAGTCTGCAAAGGTATGGTATCGGATAAACGGCTTGAAACTAGGTACGCCGCCTGTAACCGTCTTCATAGTCTCTTCCCCAACCTCTATAGTTGCCTTCTCCACTTTAGCAAGATCTGAATCATAGTGGACACCGACCTGCACAAGGACAGCCATCTCTTTGTCCGGATAGTAGTAGTTTAAGATCTTTGAAGCTACGATCGCCTTATTCGGCATGACAATAACATTATTCGGCAGCATCCTGATCCACGTAGAGCGCCATCCGATCTTATGCACATATCCTTCTTCGCCAGAATCGAGCTTTACAAACTGCCCAACCTTTATCGGTTTGTCTGCAATAAGCTGAACTCCTGCAAAGAAATTCTCAAGGGTTGGCTGGAGAGCAAGCGCTACGGCTAATGAACCTACACCCAGAGATGCAATAATAGGAGTTATTGATATCCCGAAACTGTCCAGGAGTATAAGAAGACCCAGGCCCATCACTACAATGCGCACTATACCAGTGGCTACATTGCCAGACGTCTTTAGGATCTCTATTCTTTGAGAGTAGGCCTTTATGAGGTCGCGAAGCAGTCGATCTATAAATAAGATAATGGCCAGTATGGATGTTACCTTAAGGGCCATGAAGAAGTACTTTGTAAGGTCACCGTCTGTGCCTACCGGTGCTATTCTGTCTATTATTACTGCGCCGCTTACAAATATCAATAATGTAAGTGGTAGCTCTAATGCATTCAAAACTATATTATCAATTTCAGTCTTCGTCTTATCTGTAAGCAAACGTATTCTCTTAAAGACAATCTTCTTAACTAACTGAAGAATAAATACCCATATGAAATATACGGCTGGCGCCCATATCCATGGCTGAATCTCGATATTCATAATATTAATGGTATTCATCTCTGCTCCTTATGCTGTCCTATTATACCCGCCACCCCTTAAATGCGCAAGTCTTATTCATCTCTTCTGGAGTTTATCATATAAGGCCTCATCAAGCGAATTCACCTTATCTGTGTGAGTTTCAATGCGATCGATAGCCTTCATGATCTTACATAGAGAATGATTAAATCCCTCTATCCTGTCTGCTGCATGCCTGACCTTACGATGTAT
>CAYLIX010000045.1:0-9903 GCA_964383775.1 uncultured Planctomycetia bacterium | reverse complement strand
CAGTGTCAGGACATCTACGCTGTGCTTTATCTTCTTTATCCTCTCTTTGTGCTTCACGCCAAACCGCTGCTCCTCATCTACGATAAGCAATCCGAGGTCTTTGAATCTTATGTCAGGAGATAACAGTCTGTGTGTACCAATAACGAGATCCACTGTGCCCCGCTTTATACCGCCTGCTATTATCTCCTGTTCCATCTTTGTCCTGAACCTGGATAACATCTCTATACTTATGGGAAAGTCCTTCATACGCGAATTGAACGTGTTATAGTGCTGCTGGGCCAAGACGGTCGTAGGCACGAGGAGCGCAACTTGTTTATTATCCATGAGGGCCTTGAATGCCGCACGCAATGCCACCTCAGTCTTTCCATACCCTACGTCTCCGCAAAGTAGCCTGTTCATAGGCCTTGGGCTCTCCATATCCTTCTTTGTCTCTTGTGTGGATCTTAGCTGATCAACCGTCTCCTCATACGGAAAAGACTCTTCAAGCCCTTGCTGCCAGTCAGTATCCTTTGGATATTTATGCCCCTTTGCCATTGCGCGCTTTGCCTCAACAACGAGGAGCTCCTGGGCAAAGACTGCAACGCTGTCCGTTGCCTTCTTCTTTATGCGCTGCCAATTTTTGGAATTGAGACGCTGGAGCTTTGGGCGGGCCTTATGCATGCTTATATACTTTTGTATCAGGTGGAGATCGCTTGAAGGGACATAGAGCGTATCCTTCTCGGCATACTCTATGACAAGATGGTCTATAAACTTCTTATCGACCTTGATCAAATCCATGCCGCGATAGATACCCACCCCGAACTTTGTATGCACGACATAATCGCCCGGCTCTATATCGATAAAATTGTTTATGGGGTACTCATCGCCAAGTCGCTCAAACTTCTTACTGATCCTCTTCGGCCTTAATCCCTTAATGGGTAAGAGGATTACTGCGCTATGCTCCTGAAACCTCTGCCCGCTCGTAATGATATAACTCGATATCCTCTTTACCTTGTCATGGTCAAGCTCTATCCTGGTAGGGCTTTCAAAATTGAGCGGGAATATATCGATGATATGGCCCCTGTGGCTGAAGTCACCTTCCTCAAGGGTGTGATCGCAATGATTATATCCAAAATGCGTGAGGTGATGAAATAGATCCTCTGGATCTATCCTGCCATGTTTGTAGATCTTTATAGTATCGAACATAATAGGTATGCTACATCTGGGTGGGGGCGTTGACGCCTAAGAGCCCGAGCCCTGTGGCCAATACAGTCCTGGTACATTCTACTAAGTACAGACGAGCCATCGTCACATCCTCCTCGTCTGAAACTACCCTATGCTTATTATAAAAACTGTGGAAGCCCTTTGCCAGCTCCTCCAGGTAAGTAAGGAGCCTGTATGGTTCCAGGGCTTCTGCGCTACCGGCGATGACCATGGGAAACTGCCTTAAGAGCCGCAGTATCTTAAGCTCTTCTTTGGAATTTAAAAGTTTTGTATTTTGAGCTTTCCTGGCTGCCTTATACTTTCGGGTGGTCTTGTATTTTAAGATACTGCATATCCGCGCGTGTGCATATTGAATATAGAATACCGGGTTATCAGGTGAATGTTTCTTTGCAAGCTCCAGATCAAAATCGAGATGGCTGTCCCTGCGCCTTCTTAAGAAAAAGTACCTGGCAGCATCACAGCCTATCTCGTTTGATACTTCTCTCAAAGTGATAAAACTGCCTGCCCTGGTAGACATTGGTATGGGGCTCTTGCCCCTGTATAGTGTGACCAATTGTACTATAAGCGCGGATAGGGTATCGGCATTATGGCCGAGCCCTATTATCGATGCCTTTATTCTCGGTATGTAGCCATGATGATCAGGCCCCCATATATCTATCAGGCGTTTGAACCGCCTTCTATACTTATCCATATGATAGGCCATATCCGGTCCAAGATAAGTGAAGGAGCCGTCGCTCTTAATCACAACGCGATCTTTTTCATCCCCGTGCATTGATGACTTTAGCCATAGAGCGCCTTCTGCTTTATAGAGCATGCCGCTTGCGTCCAATACTGAGAGGGCCTTCTTGATCTTTCCGGAGGTCCTTAAGGATTTCTGGGAATACCATATATCAAACTTCACGTTGAATTGCTTAAGATCCTCTTTTATACCGCGTAAGATATATTTGCATCCAAAGTCTGCAAAATATTTAATAGGGGCATTCTTCTTTCTCGCGCCGGATCTTGACTTTATGATCTCAGCTATCTCTTTTATATAGCTGCCCTTATATCCATCGGGTACGTCCTTGGCCTCCTGGCCAATGAGCCTGAGATATTGGGCTTGTATAGATGCGCCGAGAAGGCTTATCTGCCTGCCTTCATCATTTATATAGTATTCACGCCTTACAGAATAACCTGAAAACTGGAGTATATTGGCTAATGAATCGCCAAATGCTGCTTGTCTGCCATGGGCTATAGTGAGCGGGCCAGTAGGATTTGCGCTTACAAACTCTATATTAAGGAGTTCTCTTCTCGATATTGAACGTCTGCCAAAGTTCTTGCCTGATTTAGCTATTGAGTCCAGTACATGGTAGAATGACTCCTCTTTAAGGAAGAAATTGATAAAACCCGGCGCACCCACTTCTATCTTGGCTACTATAGCATCATAAGGAGGGAGCTTAATGCGCTCACGCATATCATCTACCATTATATGCGCCAACTCTTTGGCAGGGTGCCTTATCTGGCGTCCTAGCTTCAGCGCTATATTTGACGCAAGGTCTCCAAATGTGCTGCTCTTGGGTATATCCAGGGCAATATCCAACACCTGGTCAAACCCAAAAATACCTCTCAGTTTGTCTGTGGATTCTTTAAGGAGGGTACTAACTAAAATCTCTATATCGATCATCCTAAGATCTCTTTTGGTGCATCTATCCACTGGATAGATGCACCGCGATATGATTGTAATCGAGGAAAATTATACTTTGGTGTTACTTTCCCATGATGCGGTACATGCCGGTCCCGCAATCTGGACATTTGCCCTTCATGGCCTTTCTCTTATTCTTCATAACTACTTCTTTTGCGTCCTTCATCTCTTTCTTTGCTTTACACTTTACACAATATGCCGTTGCCATATCCTTTCCTCCTTTTCAAACTTTAATGTTTTAATAAGTTTACCACATATACTATAATTGTCAAGTAGAAGGTCGTGTTTTGTAGAGCCCCTTCCTTATAATATAATTATATACCTTTAAAGGTAATAACTCTTTATATGGTGTATTGCTGGCTATGCGCCTCCTTATATCACTGGACGATATATCTGGTGTCTTTACTACCAATGTAGTAGTCTTTGGTATATCACTTTGCAGGTCATATCCCGGCCGGCTAGTTATCACAAAGGTACATATGCTCTTTAACCCCTCTATATCCTTCCATGTACCCAGTTCCTCTATAGAATCCGCCCCTGTAATAAGAAGGATCTCATTCTTGGCGCCGTATATGGTCTTAAGCTCATTTATGGTGTCTATGGAGTATGAGGTCTCTTTACGCCTCATCTCAATATCTGAAGCAATAAGATCAGGCTCATTCTCCAGTGCAAGCTCTACCATGCGATACCGATCCACAGCAGGTATTATATCCTGTGCCTCTTTATGGGGCGGTATCAAGGCAGGTATGAATATGACCTTATCGAGTGAGAGTCTTTTGTGGGCCTCTTTGGCCAGTATCAGGTGACCCTGGTGGATTGGGTTAAAGGTGCCGCCCAGTATACCTATCTTGATATGAGGAGTATTAGGTCCTGATCTGGCCATTTCCATAAATAATATATTTATAGGATGTGAGTTCACGAATGCCCATAGGGCCACGCGCGTGGAGTTTATCAGTAGATATGCCTATCTCTGCACCCATACCAAACTCTCCGCCATCAGTAAAACGCGTGGAGGCATTATGGTATACGCATGCAGAGTCTATGGACCTTAAGAATCTTTGGGCAATATCTTTATCCTGGGTGACTATTGTATCCGAGTGCATAGAACCATAGCGATTTATATGATCTATCGCTTCATCGATGCTGGAGACCACCTTTATAGAAAGGATAAGATCGAGATACTCTGTAGACCAATCCTTTTCAGTGGCTGCCTTTATATTCTTTACTATTTTCTTCGTCTTATTACAGCCTCTTATCTCAACATTATCTTTTCGTAATTGATCGATCAATACAGGTAGATACCTTGCAGCCACATCTTTGTGCACAAGGAGCGTCTCCATTGCATTGCAGACGCTCGGCCTCTGTACCTTGGCATTTATTGCCAATTTGTGGGCCATATTTAAATCAGCGTATTCATCTACATAGAGGTGGCAGATGCCCTTATAGTGTTTTATGACTGGAATGCGTGATCTTGTAACGACCTCTCTTATGAGCCCTTCTCCCCCGCGCGGCATCACTAAATCTATGAGATGGTCTTGCTCCAGGAGCATAGCCACTGCCTTCCTATCCGTTGACTCTATCAGGTTTATTGCGTTATCCGGCAGACCTGTAGACTTTGCAGCGGTCTTTAGTGCTTTGAAGATGGCCATGTTAGAATTTATGGCAGTGCTGCCGCCTTTTAGTATGCAGGAGTTTCCAGACTTCAGGCATAATCCTGCACAATCACTCGTAACATTCGGCCTCGATTCATATATGATGGCTATGACACCTATGGGCACACGCACCTTTTCTATGCGCAGGCCATTGGGCCTCTCTATATTCTCTATTACCTCCCCAACTGCATCCTTTAAAGCGGCTATATCTCTAAGACCTGTTGCCATGGATCCTATACGCTTTTTATTCAGCGTAAGGCGCTCTATCATGCTTACACTTAAGCCTTTGTCTTTCCCATTCTTTATATCTATCTTATTTGCCTTGAGTATAGTATCACAATTCTTCTCCAGGCTATCTGCCATTGCAACGAGAGATCTCTCTTTGGCCTTGGAATCAAGCAAGGCCATTTTTCTGGAGGCCTCTTTTGCACTCCTGGCTATATTTATAATATCATTCTTTAGTGGCATGACATCCTCACAGTATGACGAGGTTATCGCGGTGAATCACCTCATCATAATATTTATATCCCAGGGCCGCCTCTATCTCATTGGTCTTGAGCCCCTTTATCCTCTTAAGTTCTAGCGACGAGTAATTTGCCAGGCCCCTGGCAAATTCTGTGTTACTCTTATCAGTTATACTTACTACATCGCCAATCTCAAATTTACCCGATTCACCTATGATACCTGAAGCAAGGAGCGATTTATTTCTTGTTACGAGCGCTTCCCTGGCTCCATCGTCTACCTTTACTGCGCCCTGCACCTTTGATGTATAGGCTATCCAGTGCTTCTTTGCCTTTATTGTATTACGGCTTGCAAGAAATAGCGTGCCAACATGCTCTCCTTCCGCTATTTTAATCAGTACGTCCTTTTTCCGGCCATTTGCAATAATGGATGTTATGCCGGAAGAGGTAGCGATCTTGGCTGACTGGAGTTTTGATACCATACCCCCCACTCCGGTCTTTGATCTCTGTTTTATTGCGAGGTTCTCTATCTCCCTTGTTATCTTCTCTACCATGCTTATGCACCTGATACGCCTCTTTCCCTTATCACAATATTGGTAGAGCCCGTCTATATCGCTCAATATTACCAGAAGATCTGCTCCGGCGAGGTTTGCTACAAGCCCTGAAAGCCGGTCATTGTCTCCGAATTTTATCTCATCTGTCGAAACGGTATCATTCTCATTTATGATGGGTATGACCCGCTCTTCAAGTAAGGTCTGGATCGTATTCTTGGCATTTAGATAGCGCTTCCTGTCAGTAAGGTCATCCTGTGTCAGGAGTATCTGCGCGCTCGTATATCCCTTCTTCTTAAACGCCCCTTCATACATCTTAATGAGCTGGTTCTGTCCTATGGCAGCACATGCCTGCAACTGCGGTAAAGACTGTGGGCGCTGGCACATCTTTAAGATACTCATACCTGCACCAATAGCGCCTGATGTCACTATAATGACCTCAGTATTAGTATCCATTATCTTTGCTACCTGGTACGCGATATTCCTTATGCGCTTGGTATCCAGGCGTTTATCTTCTGAGGTTATGACACCTGTGCCGATCTTGACGACTATTCTCTTAAATTTATTCTTTCTCTTCATATCATGGCTTCTTCTATAGCCGATACTAGCTGCTCCAGCCCCTGGCGGTTGAGCGCTGATATCGGGTAGACCTTCTGTTGTAATTTGGATGCAAACCTTTCTAAATTTTCCTGCGCCTGCGGCAGATCGATCTTATTACACGCAATGATCTGTTTTTTACGCTTGAGGCGCCTTGAGTAAAGCGCAAGCTCCTCATTTATGTCATTGTAGTCGTTTATCGGGTCTCTTCCATCGACTGCAGCAATATCGACTAAATGGAGGAGTAACTTTGTCCTCTCTACATGCCGGAGAAACTGGTGCCCCAGCCCCCTGCCGCGGTGCGCGCCTTTTATAAGTCCCGGTATATCTGCGACCACGATATCCTGTGTCTTGGTCTTGACTACGCCCAGTGTCGGCTCTTTAGTAGTAAATGGATAACTCGCGATCTTTGGTCTTGTATTCGATATCTTTGATATCAGTGTAGACTTACCTGCATTTGGAAAGCCTATTATACCAACGTCAGCAATAAGCCTGAGCTCCAGTCTTACTGTGCGCTCTTCGCCTGGTTCTCCGGGATTGGCATGCCTGAATCTTGAGTTTCCCCGTCCGCCAGTCCCGCCCTTGGCAACTGTGACGCTCTGCGAATCTTCTGAAAGATCCCTCAATACCTCATTGGTCTCATTATCCAATATCACAGTGCCTGGAGGCACATGGATTATTGTATCTTTACCGCAGGGGCCGTTCTTATTATTTGAGCTTCCATTTCTTCCGCGGTCTGCCTTGAAATGTTGTCTATATTTGAAGTCGAGTAAGGTCTGTATATTGCGGTCTGCGATGATCTTTATGTCACCACCATTACCACCCATGCCGCCGTCTGGAGAGCCGCGCCTGTTGAACTTGGTCCTGTTAAAGCTCTCGCACCCTTTGCCGCCGTCGCCAGCCTTTAGGTGGATCCTGGTAGTATCTATAAACATCTTATGAGGGTATTACGTTGACTCTCTTTGTAGGCGTAAATATCACCTTACCATCACAGAGCGCAAATATGGTGTGGTCTCTGCCGATAGAGGTATTGATACCGGGGAAGAACTTTGTGCCCCTTTGTCTTACTAATATATTGCCGGCACGGACGATCTGGCCGCCGTATCTCTTGACGCCCAACCGCTTTGAATTTGAATCTCTCCCGTTACGGCTGCTGCCTAGACCTTTTTTATGTGCCATTCCATCTTCTCCTTGCTATGATGCGCTGATCTCGCTTACTCTTAAGCGTGTATATTTTTGCCTGTGCCCTATCTTGGTACGAGAGCTCTTTCTGCGCTTATACTTAAATGAGATCACCTTCTTTGCCTTTACGCTGCCTAAGATATCGCATTGCACCTTTACATCCTTAAGAAATGGTGAACCCACTTTATGCTCTTTGCCATTGGTATATAAAAGCACTCTGTCCAATTTTATAGACTTGCCAGGCTTGTCTGAGACCTTCTCTGCCAAGAATATATCATTCTTTGCAAGGCGGTACTGCTTAGACCCTATCTCTATCACTACGTATGTCATAAGACTCCTATAGTTAGCTTCTTATTTTAGAATATATAATATATCATCTTATATATAGTATGTCAAGTCATTATATATAAAGTGGGTAGGTGGAAAACGACCCGTTGCAATCCTTTTAATCACAACGGGTTAAGATAAGGTGTAACGTCCCCTATGACTCACGCCAATAATCTACACGAAATCCGGTTATAGGGGTCCTGGTAATGCTCGCGGAGTTATTTACTACTATAGTGCCGCTGGGGACAATGACTGCACTCTCTGTCACGATAGTATCTTCTTCCAAGGTTGCGCTTGAGCCCTTTACCCAGATAATGGCCTGGGTAAAATGGCCGGCTGGTGGTGCAGTACCAGAAAGCTCAAATGCACCATTAACCACTATTTCGGCATTTAGCCCGTACTCCACAGTGTCTGAGAGAGTAAGATCTCCTTCATACCAGAACTTACCATTTGAAAATGAACCTGCACCCAGGATATCTCCGCCATCATATTCAGTAGCAGCACCTCTAAAGGTCGCTTCACTCATACCAAAGACTTCCTCAAATGTCGGGAGTGTTGTATCTTCTAAGACCTGCCCCGTCAAAGTCGCAGTTACATCTTTAGTATAATTGCTTGCATTCGTTATCGTTATTGCAGTGGCAGAACCGGATTCCGCTGATACTGAGCAACTACTGAATAAGTCAATAGTGCTTCCGCCAATCAGCGCAGAGACGAGAACCATTGGCTCGACGCGCACCACTGTCTCTCGACCTGCAGTCGTTGCGCCTATGCCACTCACAGAGCCAGTACTTACAATATCACTATATCCCGGATCATCAAAATCTGTTACATCATCCGCATCGATTGGATTGAGGCTGACTGTACCTGTAGAAAGCGCGATATCATACCAACCGCCGACAAAAGGCGGATGAGCAGGAGTAAAGGTGGCCCATTCACCACTATATACTATACGCATACCCAGCTGCAGACCTGCCTCTGACAAGAAGAATGCCCTCATACCATTACCCAGTGTATCTACGCTGCGTACTTCACTGCCTGTAGCAGTAAGATAAGCGCCTGTCAATACTGAAAAGACGAGTATTGTGCCCATGGCTATAAGGAGCGCAAATCCTGCACTCTTTTTCATTATGCTATTCATATATTTTGCCTCTCTTAAATCATTCCTCTTTCCAGGAAACGAGCTCAAGTGTACTATTGGACCCGCCGGTAGTACCGGGGATAAACTCTATCTCACTTGAGCCGGCTATACTGATATCTCCTCCACCGGCTATAAGCGCACCTTTAATACTTGAAGTCCCGCCCACTGTGCCTATGTCACCATCTGTCCAGATTATTACATTTTCAAAATTCCAGCAGGTTGCCAATACGCTCCTATATAAGCTAAAATCACCTGAGATATATATACGTGAATTCGTTCCATAGGTAACATTTGTCTCGCTCTCTATATCTAAATCACCGTCAATATAACAATCCCCGTTTAATGTACCTGATCCTATATCATCATCTTCATCAATGGCAGTTGCCTGCGCCTGAAACTCTGCCTTTGTCATGCCAAATATATCCTCAAAAGTGGGCATAGTATCGTACTCTACGATGGTGCCATTTATGGCGGCCTCATCGTAGTAACTTACCCTATCTTCAGCAGCCACGTATATTGCGCCAAGCCCGCCTGCATCAATATAAGCGCTGTCTAATATATCTATATCGCCAACTGCTGTAAGTGTAGAAGCAGCGCCATCCTGTCTTAGGATAAATGTAACGTCTGTGGTCATTTTATTACTCCCTGATGTCCCGGTCGCTGATATCACAGCTGTGTCCCCCGGGATTAAGCCAGTAAGGTCATTCTCATCAAAAGGATTGAATTGAACATTACCTGTAGAGAGATTGATCTGATGCACTTCCGGAGTAGTCGATAGACTGGCATATTCACCGCTATATAACAGACGCATACCTATCTGAATACCAGCCTCTGCAAGGCAAAAGGCCCTGGCATTATAGCTAAGATAGCTAACAGTACGAAGTTCACTTCCCGTCGCTGCAAGGTAACCGCCTGCAACGGCTGAAAAGATGAGTATAACACCCAGGACTATAAGAAGTGTAAATCCTGGGTTCTTACTTTTAGGTCTCTTCTTTGCAAACTTCTTCATATGATTACCATTTAGAATGTATCTGTATCAGGCATATCTGTGTCTGTATCGGTATCTGTATCAGTGTCAGGCTCACAGTCAACATCAGGCATATCTGTGTCT
>CAYLIX010000044.1:0-10018 GCA_964383775.1 uncultured Planctomycetia bacterium | reverse complement strand
TCTTATTAAGAGTTATCCTTTTAAGGTATTGGTAGATATTATGTACGGAGCAGGCGACCATTATATTGAGAATATATTAAAGAACGCCGGTAAGGAGGCAGTGACAATACATGCCGAACATGATACTAGCTTTGGGGGGATAAATCCTGAGCCTATAGAGGTAAACTTAAGAGAATTATTGCAGAAGACTAAGAATGAGGGATTTGACATAGGCATAGCTACTGACGGTGATGTTGACAGGGTAGGGTGCGCAACCCCGGATGGCAGGCTGGTCAATGGCCAGAATGTAATGGCCCTCTTGGCATGGCATTTTCTGGAAGACAGAAAGATGAAGGGGTCGCTTGTGACTACTGTATGCGGCACTTCGCTCTTTAGGAAACTATGCAGGAAATATGACATAAAACTCCATGAGACACCGGTAGGATTTAAATATATCTGTGAGATCATGCGAAAAGAAGATGTCATTGTAGGCGGAGAAGAGACCGGCGGAATAGGATTCAGGGATTATATCCCTGAAAGGGACGGTGTCTTATCAGCCCTCCTTATCCTGGAGATGATGGCATATAGAAAGAAGTCTATCCTTGAGATCCTGAGCGATCTTGAAAAGGAGTTTGGCTCCTACCATTATATGAGAATATCTGTAAAATATCCTGATGCAAAGAAGAAGGTCCTGATATCAAAACTCAAGGCCAACCCGCTAAAGAAGGTACTGGATAAGAAGGTCATGGAGTTGAATACATTAGATGGTATCAAGTTTCTATGTGAAGACTCAAGCTGGCTCTTATTCAGATTATCCGGTACAGAGCCAATAGTCAGGGTCTATTCGGAATCGGATAGCGAGTCACGTTCAAAAGAGATCCTGGAATTCGGAAAAAAGGTACTGGAGAGACTCTAAGAAAGTGAAAAAATTCATAAGAAATTTCTCTATCATTGCTCATATAGACCATGGTAAATCCACGCTTGCGGACAGGTTCCTGCAATTTACAGGCGCTATAAACAAGAGGGAGTTTAAGGACCAACTCCTCGACGATATGGAGCTTGAACGGGAGCGGGGCATTACGATAAAGGCGAGCACTGTAAAGCTTACCTATAAGGCAAAGGATGGAGATACTTATATCCTGAATCTCATAGATACGCCGGGCCATGTTGACTTCAGTTATGAAGTATCAAAGTCTATTGCTGCCTGTGAAGGCGCTCTGTTGATAGTAGATGCGGCGCAGGGGGTCGAGGCGCAGACCGTTGCAAATCTCTATCTTGCGCTGGAACACAATATAACGATAGTTCCTGTTATAAATAAGATCGATCTTACCAATGCGAGAATAGATAACACTAAGAAGCAGATCACAGATATATTGGGCCTGGACCCTAAAGAGATCCTCCTTGCAAGCGCTAAGAATAATGTAGGTATCAAGGAGATACTGGAGAGTATCGTTACCAGGATCCCGCCACCTTCCGGTGATGATGAGCATGCACTTCAGGCGCTCATCTTTGATTCGGCTTACGATACCTATAAAGGCGTGATCGTCTATGTGAAGATAGTCAATGGTATCATCAAGAGTAATATGAAGATAAAGATGATGAGTGCACGGACTGAATACGATATAAAGGAGGTCGGGGTATTTAAGCCTAAGCCTGAAGTTGTCGATACGCTCCGCTGTGGTGAAGTAGGTTATATCATCTGTGGTATTAAGGACGCCAAAGAAGTGGCAGTGGGGGATACTATAACTACAACCGAGGATCCTGCTTCACACCCTTTGCCTGGTTATAAAAAAGTAAACCCCATGGTCTACTGCGGTATCTATCCTGTAAATAGCGCGGACTTTAAGGACCTTAAGGATGCCATGGAGAAGATGAGGCTGCAGGATGCCTCGTTTATCTATGAACCGGAGACTTCAGCCTCTTTGGGATTTGGATTCAGGTGCGGTTTTCTGGGGCTTCTCCATATGGAGATAATACAGGAGCGTCTGCAGAGAGAATTTGACTTAAATCTCGTTATAACCACACCGAGTGTTATCTATAAGATAGTCTTAAAAAACGGCGAGACGATTGACATAGACAGTCCCACAAAGCTGCCTGCCTCATATGAGAGAGATTGCACAATGGAGCCTTTTGTAAGGGCATACATAATGCTGCCTAAAGATGCCATGGGATTGATACTGGAGCTGGCAGAGTCTAAGAGGGGAAAGTATATAAGCACAGAGTATCTGGACGCGGAAAGGGTACAGATCATCTATGAGATCCCTTTATCCGAGGTCATAGTAGATTTTTATGATAAGATAAAGTCATCCACGCGCGGATATGGCTCGCTCGACTATGAATTTCTTGATTATAGAGAGACCCAGATAGTAAAGCTTGATATTCTGATAAATAATAAACTGTGCGATGCATTGAGTTCCATAGTGCACAAGGATAGGGCATACCAGAAGGGCAGGGCACTTGTGGATAAATTAAGAGAGCTCATTCCCCGCCAGCTCTTTAAGGTAGCTGTGCAGGCATCTATAGGCGGCAATGTTGTTGCAAGATCTGATGTGCGGGCATTGGGCAAACATGTCACGAGCAAGTGTTATGGCGGTGACATTACAAGAAAACGAAAACTCTGGGCAAAGCAGAAGAAGGGTAAGAAACGCATGAAACAATTCGGGGAGGTGGAGATACCGCAAGAGGCATTCATTGCGGCACTCAAATTATGAATAGAGAGAGAGTAAAACAGGAGTTGAGGGAGTGGATTGAATCATTAGTTATAGCGCTGGTACTGGCACTTATAATAAGGGCATTCGTTGTACAGGCATTTAAGATACCGAGCAGTTCTATGATACCTACCTTAGTCGTGGGTGACAGGGTATTGGTAAATAAGTTCTTATATAAATTCAAAGAGCCCCAGCGCGGGGATATATTGGTCTTTAAATACCCTGATGACCCGAAGAAGGATTTTATAAAACGGCTGATAGCGAAAGGCGGGGATACCGTCGAGATAAGAAGCGGCAACATCTATATAAACGGCAAAAAGGTGGAAGAGCCGTTTACTATACGTAAGATCCATTATTTTAATAATAGTCCTTATGCTACTGTGGGTAAAGAGGTAAAGGTACCGGAAGGGTCTTACTATGTCCTTGGTGATAATAGCTCCAGTTCCAAGGATTCCAGGTACTGGGGATTTGTCCCGCGCAAGAATATAGTGGGTAAGGCATTCTTCTTATATTGGCCATTGAACCGCATAAGGATAGTGAAATAATGAACCTCGCCAACAGGGTCACGCTCATAAGGATAATACTCGTACCATTTTTTGTGGCTGCAATACTCTACAGACAATTTACAGCTGCGTTTGTCATCTTTGTTATATGTATTGCAACGGATGCGCTCGACGGTTATATTGCCCGCATAAGGAATGAACGCACAAAGCTTGGTATGCTCCTGGACCCAGTAGCAGACAAGACACTGCTTATAAGCGCATTCGTTTCGTTATCGATGATAGAAGGCCTCCCGGCCAATCTGAAATTTCCTGCGTATGTACCGCTTGTCGTAGTCTCCCGGGACATATTCATAATAATGGGCTGCATTATGATATATCTATTTAAAGGGCATCTGGATATCAGACCTACAGCGCTCGGTAAGATAACAACGTTTTTGCAGATGCTTAGCATACTATGCATATTAGCACATTGCGGCTATGCAGTCATCTTCTGGAATATTGCAGTACTGGCTACAATACTCTCCGGTGTTGACTATTTAAGAATAGGGAGCAAAATATTAAATGAAGCACATTGATCTACCTATCGTATGCATAGTAGGCAGGCCCAATGTAGGTAAGTCCACTCTCTTTAATCGTATCATAAGAGAGCGTAAGGCCGTGGTCCATGCAACGAGCGGTACTACGCGCGACAGCATAGAGGCGCTCTATAAGAAGGATGGAAAGGCCTTTCTCGTCGTAGATACCGGTGGATTTCAAAAGAACCGTGATAAGATGTCCTCTTTAATAAGGAGAAGGATAGAAGAGGCGATAGTTGAAGCGGATCTGCTTCTCTTTGTATGTGATGTGACATCTGGGCTGACATCCCAGGATGAAGAGATCGTAACATTGCTACGAAAGAGCGGCAAGGATGTAGTACTGGCAGTCAATAAACTCGATGACAAGAGGCGACAGGATGATCTTTATGATTTTTATGGTCTTGGCATAGGTACTCCACTTGGCGTAAGCGCGCTTCATAATCGCGGCATAGGAGAGTTGATGGAGAAGGTATTGTCCATGCTTGATGAGGCGCATGATAAAGATCTTGATGAACCGGTATACAGGATAGCCATAGCAGGAAGACCGAATGTAGGAAAATCCCTCTTTTTAAATACGCTCCTCAAAAGAAAACGGGTCATTGTAGATGATCTACCAGGCACAACGCGCGATTCAGTAGACACCTACTTTAAGAAGGATGATATACTCTACCAGCTATGCGATACAGCAGGCATAAGGCATAAGAGAAAAGTGAAAGAACCGATAGATGTCTACAGCATGTCGCGCTCCAGAGAAGCCATAGAGAGAAGCGATGCAACGCTCCTTCTGATAGACGGGTATGATGGCCTCAGAAGTGATGATGTGAGAGTCTTTAAGCTTATTGTGGATAGCGGCAAATGCTGTGTACTCGTTGTAAACAAGTGGGATCTTGTAAAGAAGATAGAGATGGCGCGATATAAGGCAGCGATAATCCGGAAGACTCCGGAGATAGCGCGCTATCCGATCGTCTTTGCATCGGCCAAGACCGGACGGAATGTCTTGTCTGCAGTCGATCTTGTAAAGTATCTTGTAGCCAATACAAGACAGGAGATAAGGACCAAGGATATTAATAAGGCCTTGCGCGCTTTAAGCAATCCAAAGGTACGTTATGCTGTGCAGCTTTCAAAGGCCCCGCCATCATTTCTTCTATTTGTAAGTAATCCACGGCTTGTAACAAAGGCCTATACACACTTAGCAGAGATCGCACTGCGTAAGCACAATAATTTTTACGGGACACCCATAAAGATCAATTGCAGGAGGCAAAGATGATAGCCCTGGTCAGCTTTGTAATATTATCATACCTCATAGGATCTATACCGACAAGTTTTATAATAGCAAAGCTAAAAGGCGGCATAGATATAAGGAACCATGGTTCAGGTAATGTAGGGGCAACAAATGTCCTGCGTACATCCGGTAAGGCAGCTGCTATCATTGCATTGACAGGTGATATCCTCAAAGGTGTAATACCTGTTCTCTTGATAGCCCCTATACTTAATCGTTTTGTAGATATGAATTATGAATCGATTAGGATATTACTCGGATTCAGCGCAATATGCGGCCATATATGGCCAGTATTCCTACATTTCAAGGGTGGAAAGGGTGTTGCCACCTCATGCGGCGTACTCCTTCTGCTATGTCCAAAGGCATTTGGCATAGCTGTACTTGTATGGCTTATAACTGTAATCTTAGCGAGATATGTCTCGCTAGGCTCTATCCTGGCATGTATTAGTCTTCCGATATCAACTGCCATCCTTGGATCTTCAATACAGATGGTGCTATTTACCATAACTCTTTGCTTTATAAGCAGTTACAAGCACAAATCCAATATCATCCGCCTCATAAATAACGAAGAGCCTCGAATTAATCAAAAGACCTCCTCCTAATAGCAGAGAATATATTATCCTATTGTAACTAATTATAAATAAAGCAGTTAAGTCTAATATATTTTTTTATATTATGGAATATTTAGGGGCTAGAGTGTATCTAATATAGTGTAGAGAGAGATGAAAAGGTTAAGTAGAAAAAAGGTAGATATTTGCCATTGACATAATATCAAAGAAATGATATACTTGATATGTACTGTGCAAGTACATTTTTTTGTTCCCTTTAATTAAAAATTTTTAATAAGTACTGAGTATAGGAGAGTATTAAGGTGATTAAGATGAGAGAATTGGTCTTCAAAAACTTGACTTCATTGGATCATAAAAAGAGGGACCTCTTTGTCGAAGAGACCATTGAGAAGAATGGCATAAAGGCAAAGACGACCCGAAGGTGCCTCTATTTTATAAAGGGCAAGACCCTTATAAAGGATTCCTGTGACCTGGAAGAGGTTACCAAGATGAAGGAGACCAATGAGAGCATACACAGGCACTTTCACGTGCTAAAAGAGCGCAATTCAGAGGACGGTATAGACAAACTTATTTGCAAGGTTGCAGGAACTTTCTATGCAATGGTAAATGAGTATCTGTACCATATTGTCTTTTTCCACACCTTTATGATAGTCTTTTTGAGAACAAAGCAAAAGAGATAAGGGCGCTTGACATATTGCGTTACAATGGCCGCCTTACATGATGTAAGGCGGCTTTTTTATGGGCTATTGCTATTGACTATCATACATATATATGGTAAATTAAGGCTTATATCATAAAGGAGAATATATGAAAGTAGCAGTAATTGGTGATGGCGGCTGGGGAACGGCCATAGCTATACACCTGTCTGATCTGGGTAATAGTGTAAGGTTGTGGGGCCCTTTTCCTGATTATATAGCACAGCTTGATAAGAAGAGGGAGAACACTAAATTTCTTTCAGGCGTAAAGATACCTAGCAATATAGTCACCTCATCCGATATCATGACCACGATTGATAAGGCTGATCTTATTGTATTGGCAGTGCCATCAGTCTACATGCGAAACGTACTAAAGCGCCTAAAAGAGGCTAAGCCGCGAGCCCATATTGTAAGCGCTAGCAAGGGTATTGAGACTGGTACGCTCTTACGAATGTCACAACTAATTAACGAGATCCTGGGGAATGTAAAACTTACTGTCCTTTCAGGGCCAAGCATAGCCATTGAGGTGGTTCGTCTTATGCCTACAACGATCGTTGCAGCATCCCTCGATGCATCCTGCGCTAAGGAAGTGCAGAAGTTATTTATGTCAGATGTATTCCGCGTCTATACAAGCGATGATCTTGTAGGTGTCGAAGTAGGCGGGTCCTTAAAGAATATCATTGCCATAGCAAGCGGTATTGCTGATGGCCTTGGTTTCGGGGCCAATTCCAAGGCAGCCATACTGACACGCGGCCTTAAAGAGATCACAAGGCTTGGCATTGCAATGGGCGCAAAGAAGGAGACCTTTAGCGGCCTAAGCTGTTTGGGAGATTTAGTAACGACCTGCATGAGCAGGCACTCCAGAAATAGATGGCTTGGAGAGCAGCTGGGTAAGGGAAAGACGCCGAAGGATATTGTAAAGAGCACAGAGATGGCTATAGAAGGTATTACCACCACAAAATCGGCATATGAATTATCTAAAAAACATAAAGTCGATATGCCCATAACGAGCGAGATTTACGCCATCCTTTACGAAAAGAAGGATCCAAGCAAGGCCGTGTCATCACTCATGACCCGTGTCCCAAAGGATGAGATATATTGAATATAAAAGAGATAGCAAAGAAGGCTGGAGTCTCAATAGCAACAGTATCTAGAGCTATTAATCCTGATACTCGGAATAAAGTTGCCTCTCATACCCTGGAAAGAATAGAAGAATTAATCAAGAAATATGGATATACCCCTCACATTGGAGCAACAAATCTAAGCGGTAAAAAGACTAAGATGATAGGTCTTATTTTACCTTATACTCATAATATCTTTTACAGTTCATACTATTCACATATCCTGTCAGGTATATCTAACTTCTTTATAGAATCTGATTATCAATTTAAGATAATCCTGCTGCATGAAAAACCAGAAAAATGGGATACCTATGATTTTAAGATCGGCGAGGGTGTCGAAGGATTGATCTTAACGCATTGGTTTAGATTCTTTTCAAAGGAGAGGATCTCTAAGATAAATGTGCCATGTATTATTCTAAATGATTTTGAGGATATAGGCGCCAGATTTATATGCGAAAATGGCACAGAGGGCGGGGCGATTGCTGCAAAGCATCTCTATGAATTGGGACACCGAAATATAGCAATTATCGCAGGGGATACATGGTCAAGAGACAGTCAGTATCGCATAAAAGGATTTCAAGATTTTTGGAAGAGACATGATTTGCCTGAAGATTCCATCCTAGTTACTAAAGGCAGCTTTGATGATAAAGATAAGACTCAAGATGCAGTTGATCATATCTTAAAGACAAGAAAGAATACAACTGCTATATTTTGCTGCAATGATAATATGGCCTTCTGGGCCATAGAAAAGATAAGGGAATTAGGGCTGAAATGCCCCAAGGATATTTCAGTTATGGGCTATGATGACGATTTTCGTAGTGCAGCGTTTACTCCTGCCTTAACTACTGTTTGTGTCCCACTCTATGACTTAGCGCAAAAAGCAGCAAAATATATTCTGGGACATTTAAAGAGCGATAAGCCCCTAAACAAGTTTTCTAAAGGTGTAGAACAGATACCTGTAAAGCTTGTACAGCGAGACTCTACCTGTAACCCATTGAATAGCAAATAGATACAACCGTTAATAAAAAAGCTAGTCTTATACATTGCCAGAGCCATTTTTATATGGTATACTTTATATAGAGGCGTAATAAGCTTTTGGGCTACTAGCGAGGATCTAATGAAGAGATATGGACGTAGAAGAGACAGGCCATTTTTTTTGAGGAATAATGTAAACGCATACATTTTTTTGCCTATTTATGTAAGCGTTTACATTTTGATCTCTATTTCTACTATATCATGCCAACCAGCACAGATATCTGAGCCAAAACAGAGAGAGTCTCACCTAAGGCAAATAGTATCACAAGATTGCAATAATAGAGATTATATACAGCAGAGACTTACAAGAGATGCACCCACACTTGTAGAGATAGAGATAACAAATTTTTGTAATCTGAGATGCTCAGTATGTAGAAGAGGTAATCCAGATTATGTAAGAGAGCCTATTGTTAATATGTCTATTGATGATTTCAGAAATATAATAGACGCTTATGATCTACCCATGGATAGGATTCAATTTTGCGGATCGTCTGAACCAACTATAAATCCTCATCTAGTAGATATGATTAGATATGTTGTAGAGAAGAAGCGTCCGCAAGAAGTAGAATTGATAACCAATGGAACTCTCCTTACGCCAAAGCTCTGTAAGGAGATTATAGAGGCTGGAATTACAGTGATTAGATTCAGCGTAGACGGCCCCAATGAAGAGGCTTATCAGGCAATACGCCATCACAAATTAGAACCAGTAGCTAAAAACATGAAACTCTTGAGTGAAATGGTCCGATCCATGCATAAAGAGAATGAAATATCCATATGGATAAGCTGTGTCATTACCAATGAGAATGTAGAGAGTATGGTCGATATGCCCGAATTTGCATCTAAGGTTGGCGTGGATACCCTGGAGTTTAGAATCTTTGAGACTAATCTTGAAAAGGTAAGAGCATCAGCAGTTTATGATAAAGAAAGATTAAGGTTACTGAGGCCCATTATAGAAGAAAGGGCAGAAGCATTGAATATAAGATGTAATTTATGGGATATAGATGATAGGTCAATAGAACCATGCAATCTACTTACAGAGGCGCACATAAATTACCTGGGACATCTTACAGCATGTTATCATCTACCACTCCTTTCAATAGGTGATAAGCTTGGTAGTAGACCTTTTTCGCATCTATGGAATAGCAAAGATGTGACCTTATTCATTGCTGCAACAGAGCGCGGTGATTACCATCATGAGTGCAATTGCCTTACTGCTATAATGTCAGGCCAAAATGAAGATAACCAGTATTTTGCAGAGCCTATAATGCCTATTAAGATTGATTCTGTCATCCAAAAACCCACACATAACGAACTCTCAACCGCAATTTAATTAACAGATTGACCTTTTATATCCCCTTATAGAAGCAATTAATAATTGACTATCTTATTACTATATGGTAATCTTAGTGCTATTATACTATATAGTCGGAGCGTGGCCTAGTCTGGTTTAGGGCACCTGAATGGGGTTCAGGGGGTCCCGAGTTCGAATCTCGGCGCCCCGACCACTGGCAAATAAATTAAGGGACGGTTCTGGAACTGAACCCAGAGGTGTCC